>NZ_JAZDCX010000009.1:0-265658 GCF_036323805.1 Streptomyces rubellus | reverse complement strand
CAACGCGGACACACGCGCCGACTGCTCGCCGTTCATGCCGCACTCGCCAGAAGCGGCTCGACGGCCCGGGCCGCCGTGTGGCCGTAGGCGCGGTCGATACGAGCGAGGAGCTCTCCGGGCAGCAGCTTGTACTCCTGGGTGCCGACCGACTCCAGGACCACGGTGGCCAGTGCGCAGCCGAGTTGGGCGGCCCGCTTGTACGGCAGCTCCCGGGCCACGCCGGCCAGGAAGCCAGCGCGGAAGGCGTCGCCCACACCGGTCGGGTCGACGATCGCCTCGGACGGCACGGCGGGGACGTCCAGCCGAGGGGTGTGGGCCGACAGGATGGACACGCCGTCGGCTCCGCGCGTGACGACCCAGGTGCCGACCCGCCGCAGGACGGCGGACTCTCCCCAGCCGGTGCGTTCTTGGAGCAGTGCCGCCTCGTACTCGTTCGTGAACAGCCACCGAGCTCCGTCCACCAGGCGCTTGACCTGGCCGGCATCGAGGCGGGCGAGTTGCTGCGACGGATCTGCCGCCACATCGATGTCCAGATCGTGCGCCGTCACGGTGTGCCGCAGCATGGCGCCGGGGTCGTCCGCCCCCACCAGAACAAGGTCTAGGCCGTCGGAGGTCTGTCGGACGTCAGTGAGGTCGATGTGCCGTGCCTCGGCCATGGCACCCGCGTAGAAGGTGGCTATCTGGTTCTGGTCCGAGTCGGTGGTGCACATGAAGCGTGCGGTGTGCAACGTCTCGCTGATCCGCACGGCGGACGTGTTCACACCGGCTGCCTGCAGCCTGGCCCCGTAGTCGGCGAAGTCGGCCCCCGCGGCGCCCACCAGGACGGGGCGCAGACCGAGCCGGGCGAGACCGAAGGCGATATTGGCCCCGACGCCGCCACGCCGTACCTCGAGCCGGTCGGCAAGGAAGGACAGTGAGACGCGGTCGAGCTGTTCCGCGATGAGCTGATCGGTGAAGCAGCCTGGGAAGACCAACAAATGGTCGGTCGCGATCGAACCGGTCACGGCGATGCGCACGGCGTTTCTCCTTGAACCTGAGGTCGGGGCGGCGCGGGTCAGTCGGACGGTTGCCACATCGGACGCGGCACGGAGATCCAGGAGCCGGCGGCGTGGTGTGCTCCTTGGCGCAGTGCCCACCCCGCCGATGGCTGTTCCAGGGCGGAGCGGAGGGCTCCCTCGTCGCGCGCCGCCAAGGCGAGCAGGACCGCTGTCACGGCGGCCAGTTCCGCGGAGGTGGGATGGCCGTGCAGTACCCGTATGGCGCCGTTCACTGTGGTTGGTTCCCGTGCTTGCGGCTGGGCAGCGGGGCGTGCTTGGCTCTGAGCGCCCACAGCCCGTCGATGAGCCGGGTACGGGTCTCGGCCGGGTCGATGACATCGTCGACGAGGCCTCGCTCCGCGGCGTAGTACGGGTGCATCAGCTCCCGCAGGTACTCGGCGATCCGTTCGGTACGGGTTCGGGCCGGGTCGTCGGACGCGGCGATCTCACGGCGGAACACCACATTGGCGGCACCCTCGGCCCCCATGACGGCGATCTCGTTGGTCGGCCAGGCAAGGGCCAGATCGGTGCCGATGGAACGTGAGTCCATGACGATGTACGCGCCGCCGTACGCCTTGCGCAGGACCACGGACATGCGGGGCACGGTCGCGTTGCAGTACGCGTACAGCAGCTTGGCGCCGTGTCGGATCACTCCGCCGTGCTCCTGGCCCACGCCGGGCAGGAAGCCGGGTACATCGATCAGGGTGACGAGCGGGATGTTGAAGGCGTCACACATCTGGACGAACCGCGCGGCCTTCTCCGACGCATGGATGTCCAGTACCCCGGCCAGGCTCGAGGGCTGGTTGGCCACGATGCCGACGACCTGTCCGTCCAGACGTGCGAGCACGCACAGGACGTTGGTGGCCCAGCCCTCGTGAACCTCCAGGTACTCTCCGTGGTCGACGATTTCCTCGATCACCCCGCGCATGTCGTAGGACTGGTTCGGGTCGGTCGGGACCAGGTCCAGCAGGGCGTCGCAGCGCCGGTCGGCGGGGTCGTCGGCGGGAGCCGCGGGGGGCAGCTCCCGGTTGTTCGAGGGCAGCAGGGAGAGCAGGTAGCGGACCTCGGCGAGACAGCTCTCCTCGTCGTCGTGGAGGAACGAGGCCACCCCGGAGGCGGCGGCGTGCACATCGGCGCCGCCGAGCCCGTCGTGGGTGATCTCCTCGCCGGTCACGGCCTGGACGACATCAGGGCCGGTGATGAACATCTGGGAGGTGCCGCGCACCATGAACACGAAGTCGGTCAGGGCGGGGGAGTAGGCGGCGCCCCCGGCGCACGGTCCCAGTACGACGCTGATCTGCGGGATGACACCGGAGTTGCGGACGTTGCGTCGGAAGATCCCGCCGTATCCGGCGAGAGCGGTGACGCCCTCCTGTATGCGGGCGCCGGCACCGTCGCACAGCCCGACCAGAGGCGCGCCCGCGGCCTCCGCGAGGTCCATGATCTTGTGAATCTTCTGCGCGTGGGCTTCGCCGAGCGCGCCGCCGAAGATGCGGAAGTCATGGGCGTAGGCGAAGACCCGGCGGCCGTCCACCCGTCCCCAGCCGATGACGACCCCGTCGGTGTGCGGCCGTTTCGTCTCGATGCCGAACCCGGTCGCACGGTGCCGGCGCCAGGGCTCCACCTCGGTGAACATCCCTCCGTCGAAGAGGAGCTCCAGGCGTTCCCGCGCCGTCAGCTTGCCCTTGGCGTGCTGTGCCTCGGTGGCCCTGGCGCTCGGGCCGCGGCGTATCCGCTCGCGCAGACCTTCCAGCTCCGTAACCTGTTCCCGCAGGGTCGGGCGACGGGGTTCGGAGGGGGCCGACGTCGTGCCGTGCGGGGGTGAGGCGGACGCGGGAGGCGGTACCACGGTGAAGGCGTGCAGCGGATGGGCCGCCTTCCTCTGGTCGACGATGCTCATGAGACGTCCTCTTGGCGGTGGGGTGGACGCGGGCGCGTCTGTCCTACAGGCCGGCGGCGGTGCGGAGCGCGTCGGTGCGGTCGGTGCGCTCCCAGGTGAAGTCGGGCAGCTCGCGGCCGAAGTGGCCGTAGGCGGCCGTGGCCGCGTAGATCGGGCGCAGCAGGTCCAGGTCGCGGATGAGGGCGGCCGGGCGCAGGTCGAAGACCTCGGAGATGGCCTGCTCGATCTTCTCCACCTCGACGGTGTGGGTGCCGAAGGTCTCCACGAACAGGCCCACCGGCTCGGCCTTGCCGATCGCGTACGCCACCTGCACCTCGCACCGCGAGGCCAGCCCGGCGGCCACCACGTTCTTGGCCACCCAGCGCATCGCGTAGGCGGCCGAGCGGTCCACCTTGGAGGGGTCCTTGCCGGAGAACGCGCCGCCGCCGTGGCGGGCCATGCCGCCGTAGGTGTCGATGATGATCTTCCGGCCGGTCAGGCCCGCGTCGCCCATCGGCCCGCCGATCTCGAACCGGCCGGTGGGGTTGACCAGCAGCCGGTAGCCGTCCGTCTCCAGGTTGAGGCCGCTCTCGGTGAGCTCCTTGAACGTGTGCTCGACGACCTGCTCACGGATGTCGGGGAGCAGAAGTGAACCCAGGTCGATGTCGGAGGCGTGCTGCGAGGAGACGACGACGGTGTCGAGCCGGATCGGCCTGCTGCCCTGGTACTCGATGGTGACCTGGGTCTTGCCGTCCGGGCGCAGGTAGGGGACGGTCCCGTTCCTGCGGACCTCGGCCAGACGGCGGGAGAGCCGGTGGGCGAGGCTGATGGGCAGGGGCATCAGCTCCGGCGTCTCGTCCGTGGCGTAGCCGAACATCAGGCCCTGGTCGCCGGCGCCCTGCCGGCTCAGCTCCCCCTCCTTCTCCTCGGCGGCGCCCTCGACGCGCTGCTCGTACGCGGTGTCGACACCCTGCGCGATGTCTGGCGACTGGGCGCCGATGGACACCGACACCCCGCAGGAGGCGCCGTCGAAGCCCTTCGCGGAGGAGTCGTAGCCGATGTCGAGCACCGCATCGCGCACCAGCGTGGGAATGTCGGCGTAGGCGCTGGTCGTGACCTCCCCTGCCACGTGCACCTGCCCTGTGGTGATCAGGGTTTCCACCGCCACCCGCGCCCGGGGGTCCTGGGTGAGGATGGCGTCGAGAACGGTGTCACTGATGCGGTCGGCGATCTTGTCCGGATGGCCCTCGGTCACGGACTCCGAGGTGAAGAGCCGAGAAGACATGCGGTTCTCCCGTTCGGGGCGTGGTTGGTTCCCGTCGCACCGATGGTCGGGACGGTCGCCGAGACGGGACAACGGACGGCGGGCGCGGTGTCCCGAAAGAGGTAGCGCGCCCCCACTCCCTTCGGCGTATTCGCAGGTCAGCGTAGTTGGCAGGGAGTGCTGAGCCGATAGTTTCGAAAGGTGCGCCGTCTCTGCGCAAGGTTTCACACTCATAGCACCGGTAGAACCACTAGTACGTGCTGTTTGTTCAGTGTATTCTGAACAAGCCAAAGGGGGTGAAGGTTGGTGACGGGAACGACGGCCACGTCCGAGGAGCTGGAGTTCGTCGAGGCTGTTGCCCTGCAGTTCGAACAGCAGGGCCTGATCCGGATGTCCGGACGGGCCATCGGCTGGCTGCTGATCTGCGATCCGGCCGAGCAGACGCTCGGCCAGATCGCCCGGGCCCTCTCGGTCAGCGTCAGTTCGATCAGTACGGCGCTGCGGCATCTGGTGCCCAGCCAGCTTGTCGAGCGGTTCCGCAGGCCGGGGGAGCGCGGGGACCGCTATCGCATCAACCCTCATGCCTGGATTGAGCACGCCATGACCCAAGCCTCCAGGTACGGCGAGTTCAAGCGGGTGACCGCACGCGGTCTGGAGTTGCTGGCGGACGAGCCACCGGTACGGAGCCGGCGCCTGCAGGAGATGTACGACTTCTACGAGTGGCTGGAGCGTGAGATGCCCCTCGTGTGGAGTCGCTGGGAGCAAGAGAAGAAGGAGCGGATGCAGCATGACACCTGTGGCGCTGACCGAAGGACTCAGTAAGTCCTACGGGAAGCACAAAGCCCTGGACGGACTATCGCTGAGCATCAACCAGGGGGAAGTGTTCGGCTATCTCGGTCCCAACGGTGCGGGCAAGACCACGACCATCCGGCTGCTGCTCGACCTGATCCGTCCCACCTCGGGCCGAATCGAAGTCTTCGGCAAGAGTCCGCGCGAGGGCGGCAGTGAACTCCGTCGGCGCATCGGATACCTTCCGGGCGAACTGCCACTGGCCGGACGAGGTAGCGGTCTGGAGCTCCTGGAGTTCCTGGCCCGGGTTCGCGGCGGCGTGCAGAAGGCCACGATCCTGTCGCTCGCCGAGCGGCTGAACGTGGATCTCAAGAGGCCCGTCCACAACCTGTCCAAGGGCAACAAGCAGAAGGTCGGCATCATCCAGGCCTTCATGCACCAGCCCGACCTGCTCATTCTGGACGAGCCCACGACCGGTCTGGACCCGCTGGTCCAGCAGGAGTTCCTGACCATGGTGCGCGAGGCCAAGCAGAACGGGCAGACCGTGCTGATGTCCTCCCACATCCTGTCCGAGGTTCAGCACGTCGGGGACCGGGTGGCCATCATCCGCGGCGGCAAGCTGATCTCGGTCTCCGACGTCGACACGCTGCTGGAGCAGGCGCAGCGCCGGGTGGAGATCCGGTTCGCGGATCCGGTGGACCCGCGCCACTTCTCCGCCCTGTCCGGCGTTCGGGACGTCAAGGTGCAAGCCAACACGCTCAGTTGCACGCTCGACGGCGCGGCCGACGCGCTCGTCAAGGTGGCCGCACGGCACACCGTGGTCAGCCTGGTGTGCGAGGAGCCCGATCTTGAGGAAATCTTCCTGCACGCCTATGCGCAGGAGTCCGAGGAGGAGATGCACGGTGTCCGCTGAACCGCTCGCCGTCTTCGGGAAGGCACTGCGTGACCAGCGTCGCGGCCTGACCTTCTGGGCGGCCGGACTGGCTCTGGTCACCCTGATGTACACGTCGAGCTTTGACCCCGACAGGGCCTCCGAGGACCCCAGCGGCTTCCAGAAGGCCCTGGCGTTCGACGACCTGGCGACCGGGCCCGGCTTCCTGCGTGCCACGGTCCTCGGCATGATCGTGCCGCTGCTCCTTCTGGCCTACGCAACGATCACGGGCTCCAAGTCGGTCGCGGGGGAGGAGGAAACGGGCCTGCTCGACCTCTATCTCGCCCAGCCGATCGACCGAGGCCGGCTGCTGGTGCAGCGATTCGCGGCGACATGTCTGGCGGTCGCGGGGTTCTCGCTGATCGTCCTGCTCGAACTGGCGTTGCTCAGCTCGGCGCTGGACATGGGGGTCGCCTTCGGCAACCTGCTGGTCACGGTCGTCGGCCTGGCCTTCCTCGTCATCACCTTCGCGGCGGTGGCCTTCGCGACCGGCGCGATCACGGGCCGCCGCACGCTCACGCTCGGCGTGACCGCCGGTTACGGCGCCTTCTCCTTCGTGATCAACGCCCTGGCGTCGCAGTCCGAGGCGATCGAGCCGCTGAAGTACCTGTCCGCCTTCCACTACTACCTCGGCGGCAGTCCGCTGCGAGAGGGTTTCGACCCCGCCATGCTCGTACTGGTCGTCGCCCCCGCGGTGCTGTTCGGAGCGGGCCTGGCCCGGTTCAGGAACCGCGACCTGAACGTCTGACCGGCGTTCAGGGGCCCATGACACTCGGCCGCCCTCCTACACCCCCGGGGAGGGCGGCCGAGGTGCGGGGAGAGCACCCCACGGCGCCGCGGCCCCGCTGCCGCCGCATACCGGTGGGAGCGAGGCAGGGACCGGTCGGTTACGCGGTGCTGCCGCGTGGTGATCGCCGCGAGCGGCTCCCGCCTGGCTCGGCTGCGGTCCTGGTCGGGTGACCGCCGCAGCAGCGCCCGCGCCGCACGGTCCGGCTGCGGTGCGTGCCGAAGTCCGCGCGACAAGCCCTCGCACATGGATTCGCCCTTCGCCTCGCCCGTGACACGGCGGGGCGAAGGGCGGTTCTCCCCGGTGCCACCGAGGAAGTCCGTCGTCCGGGAGCACCATGGAGTCCGTCTCCGACCACCTGTTCGACCTGCTGCGCTGGGCCTGGTCGCGTCACGCCAATCCACTGAGCTGGTACATCAGGCCGTTGTTCTTCCTGCCGCTCGCCTATTTCGCCTGGTGCCGCAAGGGATGGGGACTGGCACTCACCCTGGTCGCCCTGTTGACGAGCTTCTTCTGGTTCCCCGCACCGGAGAGCCCCGACCCGCGGATCCAGGGTGTGCTGGACATGGAGCGGGCATTCCTCGCTCATCCGGGGCCCTTCCAGGCCCTGATGCTCTGCCTGGCACCCCTGATGCTCGCGGGATTCTGCGCGGCACTGTGGCATCGTTCGCTCGGCTGGGGGATCGTCATCTTCGATGCGGCGGCCTTGGGGAAGATCGTGTGGGCGGTCGCGGAAGCGGGCGGCGACGGGACGGCCACCTGTCTGCCGGTCGGCGGTGGGGCGCTGTTCGTCACGGTGCTTCTCGTCATCGCCGCCCGCCGGAAGGACATCCCGCTGTCGTTGCGGTGACAACGCTCAGGGGCACGTCCCCTGTCACGCCGCGCAAGGAAGCACCGCGACCGCCCGGAGTCCGCCTGCCGGCGAGCGGCCCAGCTCAAGGCGCCCGCCCGAGGCGGACAGCAGAGCCGCTGCGATGGTCAGGCCGAGTCCCGTTCCCCTGCGGACACGTCCCGCACCGCCCCGCCAGAACGGCTCCCCGGCACGTGCGATCTCCTTCTCCGTCATCCCCGGGCCCTGGTCGCAGACCTCCACACGAACCTGACGGGGGGCCGATCGCACCGTGACGGCGACCTCACCACCGTCCGGTGTGACATGGAGGGCGTTGTCCAGGAACACGTCCAGACACTGCTCCAGGGCCCCGGGGACCTGTGCTCCGGTGACCGCGACGCCGTCCAGACAGAGCCGCACGCCGCGGGCCGAGGCCGGGGCGTGCCAGGCGTCCACCCGGGCTGCGGCGGCGCCGAGGGCGTCGACCGTCTCCACGGGCGTTTCGGCCTCCTGCGCCATGCTGCTCCAGGCCAGGACCTGCTCCAGCACCTGGGAGAGACGTTCCACCTCGCGCAGAACACCGTGAATCTCCTCTCGCGCCGGTGTGGGGGTCCGGGGGAGCCTGTCGAGGACGAGCTCCAGCCGGAGGCGTACGGAGGACAGCGGGCCGCGCACCTGGTGGGCGGCCGCCGCGGCCACCGTATGGGATCCCGCTCGGAGGAGGGGCGGTGCCGGAACGGGCGCAAGGGTGGTCGGACTGATGGTCATCGCGGCAGGTCCTGTCTCAGACATGTGCGGCCGCCGGCACCGACAGCCGGTAACCGACTCCGCGTACGGTCTCGATCCACTTGGTGTTGCCGAGCTTGGAACGCAGCGAGCCCACGTGAACATCGAGCGTGCGGGTGGAGCCGTACCAATTCTCGTCCCACACCCGCGACATGATCTCCTGGCGCTGCACCACGGTCCCGGGGTCCTCCATGAGCACCGTCAGGAGGTCGAATTCCTTGCGGGTGATGCGTATCTCCTTGCCACGCACGTACACCTTGCGGGTGCGCGGGTCCAGCTGGATCGGGCCGGCCGCCAGAGCGGCCTGTGCGGAGCGCTGTTCCGCGCGCGGCGCGTCTTCCGGGCAGGACGCCCGCAGCGGGGGGGACGCAGGAGTGGGGGCGGACGCGGCCGTCCCCGGAAGGGCCTCCGGCGCCGCCGCGCCCGTGGTCGGTGCCGGAGGCTGGGCGGGGACGTGGGAAAAGCCGGAAAGCGACGCGGCGGCG
Organism: Streptomyces rubellus; assembly: GCF_036323805.1. Classification (NCBI taxonomy): domain Bacteria; kingdom Bacillati; phylum Actinomycetota; class Actinomycetes; order Kitasatosporales; family Streptomycetaceae; genus Streptomyces; species Streptomyces rubellus. Next base: position 256,871 of record NZ_JAZDCX010000009.1, on the reverse strand, counting down.
GGCGAGGCTGCCGGGCTCGCCCCGTGGAGGGCGTAGCCCCCTGCCCGGCGGAAGACGGCCCGGATCCGGGCCACCAGTTCATGGCGGCTGAAGGGTTTGGCGACGAAGTCGTCCGCGCCCATGTGCAGAGCCATGACCCGGTCGAGTTCCCCGGTCCGGCCGGTGAGTGCGATGACCGGGACGTACGCCACCTCGCGGATGCGTCGGCACACCTCGTGGCCGTCCAGGTCCGGCAGACCGAGGTCGAGCAGGACGAGATCGGCGTGCGGGAGGTGGGTCAGAGCCTCCTCGCCGGTCCCGACGCGATGGGTGCGGAAGCCGTGGGCTCCCAGTGCGTCACCGAGCGCTTCCGCCATGCCGTCGTCGTCCTCGACGATCAGGATGTTCATCGATGGGTGCCCTCCCCCGCTGACAGAATCCGAGCCGAAGGAACAGTTGAGAAGCTTTGCCGGTCCCATTTAATAAAGGCGGTCGGCCGGTATCAACGGTGGGCGAGGTCCTCGGGTCCAGGGAGGTACCGGGGCATGTGTCTTTCGGGGTACGGGTCCCTCCGCTGTTCGAGCTTGACATTTCCTGACGTCACTCGACCGAGTGCTCGATATACTCCCCGGGGTCCGGACATAGGTACGGACCGGGAGGGCGCCCGGTCGACGGGGGGTGTCTTCAGTGGGGGCGGGTCAGGCCATGGGCAGCACCGCTGCCGCCGTGCTCGAACGCCGGACGGACGAGATTCTCACCGCCTACCGGGCAACGCTGCACAGTACCGACTCCGCCCTGTTAAGGGAGGAGGGGAGCGTCGATCACTATCTCACCGAGGCGCGGCGCGTCCTTGCCCATGTGATCGCCGAGTTGCACCGCGGAACCTACATCCCGCACGGTACGGATCACCTGGGGACGGACAGCCCCGATCCCGGCGGCCCGCGCACCCACCCCGTCGAGTCGGGGCGCGCCGCCACCGCGCTGTTCGACGCGGTGCTGGTCGTCCTCATGGACGAGCCCGAGAGCATACGGCCCAGGGGAGCGGAGGCGGCCGTTCTTTTCTCCCTCCTCCACCGGCAGATCGTGGCCCGCCACACGGCCCGGTCCGTGACCCACATCGGCTACCTGCTGGAACGCATACGCAACGCGCACAACGACGAACGCCAGCGCGTCGCGCGCGAGCTGCACGACGAGGTGGCCGGCCACCTCGGCAGCGCGCTCAACTGGTTCGAGCTGCACGAGGTGTACGAGCAGGACTGCCCCGAACTCGCCCGGGAGAAACTGCAGGCCGCCCGCACCACCGTGCGGGAGTCGCTGAGCAGCCTGCGAGACGTGATGGCCGGCCTGCGCCACCGGATAGACACCGCCTCACTGCGCACCGCGCTGACCCAGGACCTCGAGGGCATGGGGGAGCGCGCGGCCGAGGTACGGGTCACGGTGACGGGAGACGAAGCATGGCTGCCGCCCGGAGCGGCTGAGGAGCTCTTTCTGATCATCCGCGAAGCCCAGCGCAACGCCGTGCGGCATGCGCGGGCGGCGCTGGTCACCGTCGAGGTGCACGTGGCGCCCGGCGAGGTGCGGGCCGCGGTGGAGGACGACGGCGTCGGATTCGATCTCGTGGCGACGGCGCCCCGCGGACACGGCGGCATGCTCTCCATGAGGGAGCGGGCCGAGCTCCTCGGCGGCAGCGTCACCGTCGAATCGCAGCCGGGCTGTGGCACGCGCATTCTGGTCTTCGTACCGCTGAAGGGGGACGCGAGTGGAGACTGTACGTAGACCGATCAGGGTCCTGATGGCCGACGATCACACTCTCTTCCGGGAGGGCGTGATCGAGATCCTCACCGCTGCGCAGGGGATCGACGTCACGGGGGAGGCCCACAGCGGGGAGGACGCGTGCGAGAAGGCGGCCAGGCTCCGCCCCGACGTCGTCATCCTGGACGTCGAGATGCCGGGGCAGGGCGTCCGGGAGACCATTCCCCGCCTTCGCCAGGTCTCGCCCCACTCCCGGGTCGTCGTGCTCACCATGCACGACGACGTCGTCCTCGCCCGGGAACTGCTCGCCCTGGGAGCCAGCGCCTACCTCGTCAAGGGATCGACACGGCACGAGCTGGTCTCGGCGATCCACAGCGTCGTCGTCGACCGCGGACCCGGCCATGTGATCCTCTCCGTGTCCCAGCAGGGCCTCAGCCGGGTGGAGCAGGGCCCCGGCGACATCCTGTCGGACCGCGAACGGGAAGTCCTCGCCCTGACCGCGGAGGCCCTGAGCAACTCCCAGATAGCAAACCGGCTGAACATCGCCGAGGGAACCGTCAAACGCCATCTGCGCAACGTGTACCGCAAGCTCGGCGCTGTCTCCCGGCTGGATGCGGTGAACAAGGCCGCGGCCGCTTCCCTGATACCGGTGCCGCGCGTGAAGGACGACTGACGCGGCGGCCCCGACGGGGCCGGCCCCGCTTCGGGCCCGGCCGGACCGGCTCCGAGGTGTCGCGCTCGTCGGCTGCGCACGCCCCGGCACACGCCGGGGCATCGGCCGGGACGACCGGTGAGGTCGGCCGGGGAACGGTGCGGGCCGCGGCAGGCGAGGGCAGGGGCCGCCGTCCGGAACCGTGCCGCGGACGGGCGGCCACGCCGCTGAGCATCTGCCGGCCCCGGTCCGGCATGCCGTGCCGAGCACACCGTCCGGTGCGTCCGGCGGTTCCCGCGGCGGGCACCCGGGGCGTCCCGCCGCGGGCGACACCTCCGTGCATCACGGGATCATCGCACCGTACAGATCCTCCACGATGTCCGCGACCAGTTCGGCGCGGCGGTGGTTGAGGAAGAAATGGCCGCCGGGGAAGGTGCGCAGACGGAAGCGGGCGGCGGTGTGCTGGTGCCAGCCCTCCAGCTCCCCGGGACCGAACTCGGGGTCGTCCTCGCCTCCGTACGCCGTGACCGGACAGGACAGTGGGTCCGCGGTTGTGTGGGCGTACGTCTCCAGCAGCGTGACGTCGGCGCGCAGCACCGGCAGGTACAGGGCGCGCAGCTGGGGGTCATCACGGATGGCGGGCGGGATGGCGTTGAAGCGCTGGTCCAGCGCCTTCAGGAGCAGGTCGTCGGGCAGTTGGTGGATCACGGTGTGCCGGAGAGGAAGGTGCGGGGCCGAGCGGGCGGACACCGCGAGATGGACGGGCTCCCTGCGGTGGGAGCGGCGCAGCTCGCGGGCGAGCTCGAAGGCGATCAGCGCGCCCAGGCTGTGGCCGAACAGGGCGTACGGACCGTCCAGCGCGGGGCCGAGGACGGCCGCTGCCTCCTTGACCAGGACCGGCACGTCGGTGCGCGGTTCCTCGCGGAAGCGGGACTCGCGCCCGGGCAGTCTGAGGAACCAGGGCTCGACGGTGTCCGGCAGCAGGTCGCTCCAGCCTTGGAACGCGGCGGTGCCACCACCGGCGTACGGGACGCAGACGAGCCGGAGCAGAGGCGCGGTGCGCGGGGCGGGGCGCAGGACCCAGCGGTCGAAGTCGGACAGGGCCGTGGTCATGAGCACTCCAGGGGAGGGAGTGGCGCCGGCGGCGGGAGGCCGCCGGCACCGGACCGGGACGGGTGTCACGGACGGGCGTAGTACCAGGACAGGGCGTCGTCGGGTTCCGGGGGCGCCGTCGGGGCGGGAGCCGACGCGGGCGCGGCGAACCGGGCCCGCAGCTCGTCGAGCGTGGGCAGCATGCCCAGCACCGTGTCGAACGGCACCCCGAAGTCGATCAGACAGGCGATCTCACCGACCCCGATGTCGCCGAGCCGTTGCACCACCCGCGCGCACTTGTCGGGTGTGCCGAGCAGGGAGCGGCGCTGGTAGAAGTCCTCCGCCGCGATGTCGACGAGCGCCTTCTGCTCGGCGTCGCTCATCGTCGGGGACTCGCCGTCCACGGCGGCGTCGTTGCGCTTCTGAGCGACGAACGAGGAGAGGTAGCTGCGGACGGGATCGTGCACGATCCGCTTCACCTCCGCCTCGTCGTCGCCGACGAACGTGTGCAGGCCGACCGTGACGATGCCGGACGCCGGGTCGAGACCGGCCTCGGCCCGGGCCTTGCGGTAGGCCGAGACGTTCTCCTCCAGGCGCTCCCAGCTGTCCAGCAGGGTCAGGATGTTGAGGCCGGAGCGGCCGGCCTGCAGCCAGGTCTGGGGGTTGGAGGTGTGCACCAGCCACAGCGGCAGCTCCGGCTGGTGGGGCCGCGGATAGGTGCGCACCTTCAGGGTCTGCCCGTCCGGGCCGGGGAAGGCGACCTGCTCCCCGCGCCACAGCGCGCGCAGCGTCTCGATGTGACCGAAGGTGTACTCGCGGCGCGTGTCGTACAGGTCGGGATGGAAGACGAAGTCTCCCTTGTGCCAGCCGGTGGCCAGGCAGATGCCGACGCGCCCGCCGGAGAGCTGGTCGACCAGTGCCCACTCCTCGGCGACCCGCACCGGATGGTGGTGCGGCAGGACGACGCTGCCGGCCCGCAGATGGAGGTTCTCCGTCGTGGCGGCCAGGGCGGCGCTGAACACGGAGGGGTTGGGGAAGCTGCCGCCGAACTCCTGGAAGTGCCGCTCCGGAGTCCAGATGGCCTTGAAACCCCTGTCGTCGATGTACCGGGCGACGTCGAGGATGAACCGGTACCGGTCCCCGAAGCCGTTGCGGTCGTTGGAGGAGAAGAAGTACACGCTGAAGTCGGTCATGAGCGCGGTCCGTTCGGAGTGAGGGCGGGCAGGGTGCGGGTCACGACCTCGGCGATGGCGCGCAGGTTGTCCTCGAGGACGATCGTGAAGTGGTCCGCGTCCAGATCGTGGACGGTCACGTCGTCCCCGGCGAGCGAGCCGAGCCCGTTGGTGGTGTCGGAGTCGTCCCGGCCGATGGCAGGCATGCCGTACGGGTTCTCGGCGGCCGAGAAGCCCTTGGTCGCGTGGAACACCGTCGTCGGCACCGGGCGGGCGAACGGGCGGGCCTCGTACTCCAGCAGCAACTTGCCGTTGAGGTCGAGGAGGGCGAAGCGGGTGCGGACCAGGCGGTGGACCTCGTCCGGCGCGAGCTGGGCAGGTGAGCCCTCGACGATGTGCCGTGTGACGTGGTCGATGGCCTCGTCACTGCCCAGCCCCATCAACTCGTTGATGGTCAGCGTCGGGTCGGCCTTCCACAGCTGGGAGGCCGAGTTGCCGATCAGCATCAGCGTCACCGCGTCCTGGTTCTCTTCGGTGATCACCGTGTTGTCGACGCCGTTCCAGGCGCCGGTGCCCGGCAGCAGCGCGTCCACCAGGTACAGGTGCGCCACCTCCCGGCCCGCCTCCACGAGCTGGCGCGCCATCTCGAAGGCGAGGATGCCGCCGAAGGAGGCGCCGCCGAGCACGTAGGGACCGTCGGGGTGCTCCTCGCAGATCTCCGCGACGTACCGGGCCGCCATGGCCTCGATGGACTCGAACTCGGTGAACCTCAGATCCGAATCGAGCTGCTCCAGGCCGTACAGCGGGTGGTCCATGCCGAGGTAGCGCGACAGGTATATGCAGTAGCTGACGTCGCCGAAGAGGTGGTGCACCCAGAACGACGGCGTCTTGTCGCCGCTGCGGTTGATCGGTACCAGGAAGTGACGGTCCTCCGCGGACGTGGTGCGGATCTCACGGTCGGTGATCTCCGGGCGCGCCGGTGGCCCGCCGGCCGCCACGGTGCCGCGCGCGGCCAGGTGGGCCGCTCCCTCGCGGGACACGGTTCCGCCGGGCGCTGGCACCGGATCCAGCAGGACCGGCGGCGGTACCAGTGCCCGGTCCCAGGACCGGGCGTCCGGGGAGGCCAGCACGGCGGTACGGCCGGCGAGGGGCAGCGGGCGCACCGCGGTGTCTCCGGCCGCCCGGCGCAGCGCGCCCCGCCAGCCGGCCGCGAAGGCCAGCCGCTCGGCGAGATCCGTGCCGCGCAGCGGGATCCCGGGCAGCGCCGAGAGGGACTCCGCGGCCGACCGGAGCGCCGATCCGCGGTCCGGCCAGGTACCGGTCGCGGTCAGCGGCCTGCCCGACCACACGGCGGCGAACTGCTCCGCCACGGCCCGCACATCGGCCACGGCGTCCTCGGCGTGGGCCGTGTCCGGCTCGGGCGCGTCCAGCAGGACCAGTTGGGTGACCTCGTGACCGACGTCGGAGAGGATGCGGGCGGTTTCGACCGCGAGGCGGGCGGCGACCGAGTGCCCGGCCAGCCGGTACGGGCCCTGCGGGCGGTCCGCGGTGATGGTGCGGGCGCAGGCTTCGGCGAGCTCGGTCAAGCCGTGCCCGTTGTTGGTGTCATGCGGCGCGGGCGAGGTGAACTCGACGCCGCGGACCGGTCCTTCGGCACCGAGCCAGGCACGGAGGTGCAGCAGCCAGGTCAGTTCGCCGGTGGCGCCGGGCAGTCCGTACAGGGGGGCGCCCGGGGCGTCACCGCCGAAAGGGACGACGGCCGTCTCCGGCCCGGCGGCAGGCTCGCCGACCGTCTCCGCCGGGCCGCCGGATGAGGCCGGCAGGACGCCGGAGGTGCCGTCGGGCAAGACGCCGTACTCGTCGACGAGGTGCTGGACCAGGCTGTTGAGTGTGGTGCACTCGAAGATCGCCGCCATCGGGATGTGGTCGCCGAACGCCGCCTGCAGCCGCTGCATGATCCGCAGGGCGGAGATCGAGTCGACGCCGTACGCGGCCAGGTCGCGCTCGGGGTCCACCGCTTCCGGCGCCAGGCCGATGCCCTCGGCGAGCAGAACGCGCACCTGTGCGGCCAGGCCGCCGTCGCCGTCGGTCCCGGACGTCCGCTCGCCCGACGAGGTGCCCGCGGCACCGGTCGCCGTGGCGGACGTCGGCTGTGCGGGAAGGGACGGTGCCGCGGGCCGGGAGGGCGTCGTGGGCACCGGCGTACTTTCGCCGACGGGTGCGGTGCCGTTGTACGGAGCAGCGCCGTTCGCCCGGGCAGCGGCCACGGAGGGAGCCGGCGGCGGAGCGGGGTGGGGGACCGGCGTGACCGGGGCGGGGGCGGCCGACGGCGCCGCGGGGACCTGGGCACCGCCGGAAGTGACCGGTTTCCGGGACGGAACCGGGGGCAGCCAGTGCCGCTCACGGGCGAACGGGTAGGTCGGCAGGCCGGCGAGTCTGCGCCACGGCGTGCCGTCGTGCAGCACCGACCAGTCGATGTCCGCGCCCCGCACCCACAGCGCCGCCGCCTTGCCGAGATCGCCGGCCCTCGCGAGTTCCAGCACCCGGTCCCGGTCGTCCTGGTCGAGCAGGCCGGAGGCGGTGCGGTCCGGTGTGGCCGGGGTCGAGTGAAGCGTGGTGCCGCACTGCTCACCGGATGCGAACGCCCGGAGTGCGGTGGCCAGTTCGGCCACCGAGCCGGCCACCACGGCCAGCCGGCGCTCCAGCGCGGGGCGCCCGCTCTGGAGCGTGCGGGCGAGCGCGTGACCGTCGACGGCTGCGCCGCCCCCCACCACCGCCCGGTCGAGGTGGTCGGCGAACAGCGTCGCGTAGTCCTTCAACCGCTCGTCGGTCCGGGCACTGAGGACGAAGAGCTGCGGCACCCCGCAGTGGCCCGTGGCCGGACGCGGGTCCACGAACTCCTCGACGACCACGTGGGCGTTGACCCCGCCGAAGCCGAACGAGCTCACCCCGGCCAGTCGCGGTGCCTCGGCCCCCGAGGTGGTGCGCGGGCGGTCCCAGGGATGGGCCGAGCCGATCAGGTGGAAGGGGCTGTCCGCCAGGTTCAGCAGGGGATTGGGCCGCTCGATGTGCAGGGTCGGCGGGAGCATGCGGTGGCGGATCGCCAACACGGTCTTGATGAGGCCGGCGATGCCCGCTGCCGTCTCCAGATGCCCGACGTTGGTCTTGACGCTGCCGAGCCCGATGAACTGACCCTTGTCCCGGGCCACTCCCAGCTCACGGAACGCCCGGGTGAGGCCGTTCAGTTCCACGGGGTCGCCCAGTGCCGTGCCGGTGCCGTGCGCCTCCACATAGCCGACGAGCGAGGCGTCCGTGCCGCCGTGCCGGTGTGCCGCGGTGACGACGGCCGCCTGTGACTCGGAGTTGGGGGCGGTCAGCGACGCCGCGCGGCCGCCGTGGTTGACGGCCGTGCCGCGGATCAGCGCGTACACCGTGTCACCGTCGCGCAGCGCCGCCGACAGGGGCTTGAGGAGAACCGCACCGACACCCTCGCCGCGCACGTAGCCGTCGGCACGGTGGTCGAAGGTCTTGCAGTGCCCGTCCGCGGCGAGCATGCCCGACTTGCCGAAAGCCAGGTAGCCGGTGGGGGTCAGGGTCAGGTTCACCCCGCCGGCGATGGCCGCCGAGCACTCGCCGTCCTGGATCGCCCGAACCGCCCGGTGCACCGCGACCAGGCTGGAGGAGCAGGCGGTGTCCACCGGCTCGCTCGGACCGCGCAGGTCCAGCAGGAACGAGACGCGGTTGGCGAGGACGCTGTGCGCGTTGCCGGTGGCCAGCTGGCCGTCGATCTCGACGCCGGACCGCAGCAGCAGGGTCGCGTACTCGGTGGAGCCGCAGCCGACGAACACACCGGTGTCGCTGCCGGCCAGGGAATCGGGGTCGTGGCCCGCGTCCTCGACGGTCCGCCACACGGTCTGCAGGAACAGCCGGTGCTGCGGGTCCATCAGCTTCGCCTCACGCGGCGAGATGCGGAAGAAATCCGGGTCGAACCGGTCGGCGTCGGCCACGAATCCGCCCCAGCGAGAGGGGACCTTGTCCGGATCGGTCCGCGGGTCGCCGTAGATGTCGCGCCAGTCGAAACGCTCCGCGGGGATCTCGCCGACCAGGTCGCGCCCGGCGAGCAGGTTGGCCCAGTAGGTCCGCAGGTCTGGCGAACCGGGGAAGGAACCGGCCATGCCGACGATGGCGACAGGCTCCCGGCCGTCAGCCGGGAACTCGGGCGCCAGGCGGGGCAGGGCCGCCGGCTCCCCACCCGGGTGCGTCCGGTGCGGGGAAGTCGCCGGCCGGACCACCGCCTCCACCGGGGGAGCCGGCTCCGGCGCGGCGGGTGCCACGGGGGCGGCCTGTCCGGCCAGCGCGTCCACCAGCGCGGCGACGTTGCGGAAGCCGTACAGGTCGGCCGGGCTGAGGCCGGTGTCGAGTGCGGCGTTGACCCGGTCGGCCAGCTCGATGACCGTCACCGAGTCGAAGCCGAAGTCGCTCAGGTGTTCGTCCAGGCCTATGTCCTCGGGGCCCACCCCCAGCACCGCCGCTACCGCGTCCACCACGGTCGTCCGTATGTGCTCCACGGCTTCGGGCGCGGGGTGGCCGATAGTCTGTGACACGTGGTTCTCCTCCAGGTCTGAGGTCTTCTCGGGCTGCCGGGCCAAAGGCACGGCGGCGGGAGCCGGTACGTGCGTCGGGCGGTCGGTGGCCGGCGAGCGGGGGGCCGCCGTCTCCGCGAAGTCCGCCGCGCCGACCGGTTCGGCGGCCCGGGCCGCCGTCTCCGCGGGCAGGCGGTGCACGGTCCGGGCGAAGGGGTAGCCGGGAAGTGACACGATCCGTCCGTCGGCGAGACCCAGCGCCGTATCGGCACCGGCCAGCCGCGCGCCGCGCACCCAGGCCGCCGCGGCCTCGTTCAGGGTTTTTTCCTCGTCGGCGGGGACGGTGAACTCCGCGTCCGCGTCGGCGGGCGCGTGCCCCGTGTGAACCGACGGCATGTCCTCACCGGCCAGATGGCGGCCCAGCAGGGACACGAGCTCCCGGATGTCGTGTGCCACGACGGCCAGCCTCCGGCCGAGCGGCTGCCGTCCCGCCGCCAGCGTGCGCGCCACGTCCGCCAGTGCCGGAGCGGCGTCGCCCAGCGCTGCCAGGTGGTCCCGCAACCGCCTTGTGAGCAGGTGCAACTGCTCCTTGCGGCGGGCCGACAGGAGCACCAGACGCGGTCCGTCCTGCGGGGTGGCCGCCCGCGCCGGAGCCGGTGGGCCGGCCAGCAGGACGTGAGCGTTGGCGCCTCCGGCACCGAACGAACTGACAGCCGCGACGCGTTTCTCCGGGGGCACGTCGGCCGGCCACGGCTCCCGCCCGCGCACCAGGCGCAGGGTGCGCCCGTCGAACACGTCGACGGGCTGGACGCAGTCGAGCGTGGCGCTCAGCTCGCCGTGCCGCATCTGGAGCAGCACCTTGGCCAGCTGCGCCATTCCCGACGCCGCCTCCAGATGCCCGAGTGACGGCTTGACGGACCCGACGGCCGTGCCGTGTCCGCCGAACACCCTGGCCAGTACAGTGGCCTCGACCGGATCGGCCAGGGACGATCCCGTCGCCTGCGCCTCCACGTAGTGCACCGCCTCCGGACCGACCCCGGCGCGGGCGAGGGCCCGTCGAAGCAGTTCCTCCTGGGCTTCGGCGCTGGGCGTGACCATGCTCTCGGTCGTGCCGTTGGCGTTGACCGCGGAGCCGAGCACCAGCCCGTGGACGCGGTCGCCGTCCCGCAGGGCCGCCGAGAGCGGCTTGAGGACCACCGCGCCCACGCCCTCGCCGGGCACCATGCCGTCGGCGTCCCGGTCGAAGGAGCGGCTGTGTCCGTCCGGCGAGAGCATCTTCATCGCCGCGAGAGCGGTGTGGTGGGACGGGTCGAGGAGCAGGTTCACCCCGCCGGCCACGGCCGCGCCGCAGTCGCCGTGCCGTACGGCCTCGCACGCCAGGTGCAGCGCCGTCAGAGCCGACGAGCACGCGGTGTCGACGGCCAGGCTCGGACCGGTGAACCCGAAGGTGTGCGAGGCGCGGTTGGCCACGGACCAGTGGAAGGAGTGCGCGTGGGCGTCGGAGCCCGCGCCGCGCAGTTCGGCGGCCAGCACCTGGTAGGGGTTGTGCATCAGGCCGACGAACACACCGACGCCGGTGCCGGCCGTGGTGCGGGCGGACCGCTCCAACTGCGCGCGAGTCGCCCCCGCGTCCTCCAGCGCGGTCCAGACTGCCTCCAGGAACAGCCGCTCCTGCGGGTCGGTGCGTTCGGCATCCCGGGGGGACATCCGGAACAGCAGCGGGTCGAACGCCTCCACGCCGTCGAGGAAGGCGCCCCAGCGGCCCGTGGGGTCCGCGCCTTCCGGATCCCACCTCTCACCGGGAACCTCCGTGACAGCGCGCCGTTCCTCGCACAGGTGCTCCCACAGGGCGTCGAGCGTGTCGGCACCCGGGAACCGGCCGGAGACACCGACGATCGCGACGGGATCCCCGTCGGCCGCCCGCAGCTCCTTGCCCGTGCCAGCCGCCGGGGACGCGGGAGGCGGCGTCGGCTGTGCGGCCTCGGCCCGGCGCCGGGTGGGAACCGTCGGCGTGCTGGAGTCGACCAGGCGGGCCAGCGGCTGCGCCGGGTCGTTCAGGAGGGCCTCGACGACGCCGCTCAGGGATGTCGACTCGAAGGGGACCGAGCGCGGGATGGGCCCGAGGTCCGCCTCGATGCGGTCGGCGACCTCCATGCCGACGAGGGAGTCGGTGCCGTACGACGACAGTGGTGCCACCGGGTCGAACTCGCCCTCCTCGAGTTTGAGGACGTCGGCGAAGACGCGTGTGAGATAGTCCGTCGCGACCTGCGACAGGTCCCGCGGGGGTGCCTGAGGCGGGACGGCCGCCGAATCCGGCTCCGGCTCCGGCTCCAGCTCCGGGGTCGTCGGACGTCCGGCCGGTTCCGGAAGGCACGGCTCCGGCACGGGCCACTCGTCGCGCTCGGCCAGCAGCACGTGTTGGCCGGCGGCCGCGTCGTCCGGCCCCGGCGTTCCGACGACCCGTACCCCGCGCAGCCCCGCGTCCAGCAGGACCGACCGCCAGGAGCCGGGCGTCAGCAGCGGTGAGTGGGCCTGCCGCAGCTCCGCGTCGTCGTACGCCCACCAGCCATCGGTCAGACCGAAGATCATGGTGACGGCGTCCAGGACACGCGTGCCCTCGTTGACCACCAGCAGCCCGCCGGGGCGCAGCAGCCGCGCCGCCGCGCGTACGTTGTGGCGCACGTCGGGCGTGGCATGCAGGACGTTTGCCGCCAGGACCACGTCGTACGCGCCCTCCTCGAATCCTTGCGCCACCGGATCGCGCGTAATGTCGAGGACCGAGAAGCGCGCCTGCGGATACGCACCGGAGAACCGCTCGCGGGCCTTGCGCACCAGACCGGGGGACAGGTCCGTGAACGCGTAGTCGAAGCGGTCGCCGAACGGCTGCAGCGCATCGAGGACAGGGCGGCTGGTGCCTCCGGTCCCCGCGCCGACCTCCAGCAATCGCAGCCGACCCGCCCCTTCCTCCAGCCGACGGCCGGCGTAGGCGGCGACGGCGGCGGCGCAGACGGCGTTGAAGTGCTCCGAGCGCGGGTCGTCGTGGTAGAGCGGTGCCACCTTGTGGTCACTGCCGCCCGGGAAGAGCACCGACAGACCGCCGCGCCGACCGCAGAGCACCTCCGGCAGCGCCTCGGTGCACTCGCGCAGCAGCTCGGCCAGTGCGGTGGCGTGCGGATACTCCGAGACCAGCCGGTCGTGCAGGGCAGCGGTGGCGGCCGGGTCCGGCACCTCGGGCTCGCCGGTGGGCACCGTCAGGGTCCCGTCCGTGTTCCGGACGAGGTGCCCACCGCGGGTCAGGGCGAACAGCGCGGCGTCCAGCAGCCGCTCCTGGACGGGCTCGACGCCCAGGCGGAGGATGAGGTCCTCCCGCGTCACGGTGGTGCCCGGCTCCGGCCAGCCGCCGTGGCCGAGGAAGGCGTCGCGCAGCAGCAGGCGGGCGTACGGTTCCAGCGCGTCGAAGAACCGCGCACCGGTCAGCCGTGCGTCGTCGGCGGCCCGCCCGCGTGCCGTCGCCTCGGCCACGCGCACCGCCTCGGACGCCCCGCGGGAGACGGCGAGCGGGCCGCGCACGGGCTCGTCACCCCGACCGGCGATCCGGACCGGGGCGACCTGCACGGCCGGCCCGGTGAGCACCTGCCGGAACGCTTCGAGGCCTGCAGCATCGCTGATCGGTTCGACACCGAGCCGGGCAGCGACCTGAGTGCGGTAGTCCTCGGTGGCGACCGATCCGCTCTCCCCCCACAGGCCCCAGTTGAAGACGTGCACGGGCCGGTTCAGGCGGGCGGCCAGGAAGCGGCCGTAGGCGTCCTGGAGTGTGGAGGCGGCGGAGTAGTTGGCCTGCCCCGCGTTGCCGTTGTGCGAGATCGCGGACGAGAACACGGCGAAGAAGTCGAGCGGTTCGTCGGCCAGAACGCGGTGCAGTACGACCGTGCCGTACGCCTTCGGGCCGAACGACGAGCGCAGCGTTTCCTCGTCCATCCGTGACAGCGTGCGGTCGTTGAGGACGAACGCGGAGTGCACGACGCCGTCCACGCCGCCCCAGGCGTCGCGCATCCGCGCCACGGCCGAGCGCAGGCCGGCCTCGTCGGTGACGTCGGCGGAGACGTAGACGACCTGGCCGGGCCGGGCCGACAGCAGGGCCCGCACCCGCTCGGACAACTGCTCCGGCGGCCGGCGGCCGGTGAGCAGGACGCGGGCGCCGTACTCCTGGGCCAGGTGCTCGGCGACGACCGTGCCCAGGCCGCCGGCGCCCCCCGTGACCAGGTAGCGGCCGCCCTGACGCAGCGGCGGCTCTGCGCCGCCGACGGCGCGGACGTCGATGCGCTCGAGTATCTGTGCGTACCGCACTCCGCCGACCAGGGCGGCCGGGTGCGCCGGACGGGCGGCAGGCTCCTGGGCCAACTGCGTCACGAGCGTGGCCCAGTCGCCGAGCCGGGCGGCCCGCAGCAGGTCCTCACGGGCGACGTCGACGCAGCTGAGGGAGAGGAAGCCCAGCTCACGGGAGGCGGAGGCGACGAGTCCCGGCAGGCCGGCGGCGAACGGGTTGCGTACCGGCAGGGCCGGGTCGGTCTGCTGCGTGCCGGACGTCACCACGTGCAGGCGCGTACCGGCCCGGGCGCGCTGCGTGTCCAGGGCCTTGAACAGGTGGAAGAGGGCGACAGGGCCCCGGTCGATTGCCGTGTCGAGCTGTTCCAGGTCGTCGGCCGAGTACAGCCGCTCCTCCACGCCGCCGAGGAACCAGATGGTGCCCGGGGCGCCGGCCTCCGTCAGGATCCGGCCGTAGGCCCGGGCCGAGGGCGCGATGTCCTCCAGCAGCACGTGCCGGACCGGATGCCCGGCCGCACGGTGGTGCTCGGTCAGTGCGGTGCCCAGGCCGTGGTCGTGCGCGGTGCCCAGGACGAGGACCGGGCCGCCGTCCGGCGGCTCGGTCGGCTGCTCGACGGGCACCGGGCGCCATACGGGACGGTACAGCGGCACGGCCTCCTCCGGCCGCCGGGTGTTCGCCGCCCGCGCCGCCGGCTCGGACCGGGTGACCGGACGCGCGACGCGCAGCCCTTCGAAGCGGGCCAGCACGGTCCCGTCGGCAGCGGCCAGGGCGACGTTCACCCGTGCGGTGCCGCGTCCCGCGTCCAGCGCGACGAGCTCGGCCCGGGCGTAACGTGCCTCCCTGGCCAGGCCCCCGACGGTGATCCGGGACACCGAGGCGGGCAGGACGGCCCTGTCCTCGTCCTCGGGCAGGACTCCCTGTACGGCGTGCAGGGCGCTGTCCGTCATGGCGGCCTCCACCGCCCACGCCGGCGCGTCGGCTTCCGGCTGGCGCAGCTCCGCCAGTGCCTCGCCGTCCCCGCGGTACAGGGTGGCGAGCCCGCGGAACAGCGGCCCGTAGCACAGTCCCGCAGCCTCCGCCCGACCGTACACCTCGGTGGCGTCGGCGCGGTGCGGGCAGCGGGCGCGTACCGCGCCGACGTCGATGCGGCCGAGCGGTTCCGCCCCGCCCCCGGCCAGCGTGCCGGTGGAGTGCACGGTCCCCGTGGTCGGATCCCGCACTTCGTAGGCCGTACCGTCGCTCCCGAAGCGGACCGCCACCGCGAGTTCGCCGCCTTCGACCTCCAGCGGAACCCGCCAGCGCACGTTCTCGAACACCACGGGCACGTCGGTGAGGCGAGCCGCGGTGCGGGCCAGCCCCAGCTGAACCACTCCGGCGACCACGGGCCGACCGAGGACGGTGTGGTCGCGGACCACCGGGTCGGTGCGGCGGAGCACCAGCGGCTCCTGCGGAGCCTCGCCGGGAGCCGGTCCGTCGACCAGGTCCACCCAGTAGCGCCTGCCGCCGAAGGGATAGGACGGCAGCGGCACCGGGACGGGAAGCGGGCCGTCGCGGAACGCCTCCCGCCAGTCGACACGCGCGCCCGCGACCCAGGCGTCGGCCAGCTCCTCCCAGCGGCGCTCGGCCAGCAACCGCCGCACGTTCCCGGGCGGTTCGGCCTGGGACGCGCGGCCGGTGCGGACGGTCGCTGCCGTCTCACCGGCGAGGTGGCTGCGCAGCAGGCGGTTCAGCTCCTCCACCGAGGCGGCAACGACCGCCAGCCGGTGGTCCCACTCGTCGCGGCCCGTCAGGAGGGTGAAGGCGATGTCGCGCAGGGAACGGTCCCCGTCACGGGTGAGATCCGTGACGAGCCGCTCGGCGACCCGGCGCAACTGCTCCGGTGTCCGCGCCGACAGGCCCACCGCATACGGCAGACCGTCGTCCGGGGAGCCCTGCGGGCCGGTCCACTCCTCCAGGACCACGTGGCCGTTGGCGCCGCCGGCACCGAAGGAGCTGACCGCGGCACGGCGGGGCACTCCCTCCGGTGTCCGCCAGGGCTCGGTGGCCCGCTGCGGACGGAAGGGCGTGGCCTGGAGGTTCAGCTTGGGGTTGACCGGGTCGCTGTGCAGCGTCGGGACGAGGGTGCGGTGTGCGAACTGCAGCACCACCTTGGTGACGCCGCACACGCCGGCCGCCGCCTCCAGGTGTCCGACGTTGGACTTCACCGACCCGATCGCGCAGAAGCCGGTGTCGTCGGTGTACTCGGCGAACGCCCGCTTCAGACCCTCGACCTCGACCGGATCGCCCAGGGCGGTGCCGGTGCCGTGGGCCTCGACGTACGTGACGGTGCGCGCGTCGACGCGGGCGGCACGCAGCGCCTCGGCGACGACCGCGCCCTGGGCACGCGGAGCGGGCACGGTGTAGCCGTTGCTGCGTCCGCCGTGGTTCACGGCGGTGCCGCGGACGACGGCGTGGACGCGGTCGCCGTCGGCGAGGGCGTCGGACAGCCTCTTGAGGATCAGCGCTCCCGCGCCCTCGCCCGGTACGAAGCCGTCGCCGCCCTCCCCGAACGCCCGGCAGCGGCCGTCGGAGGCCAGCAGCCGCATGTCGGTGAGCGTCGCGTACTTGATCGGATGGATGTTGACGTTGACCCCGCCGGCGATCGCCGTCTTCGTCTCGCCCGACAGCAGGCTGCGGCAGGCCAGGTGCAGTGCGGTCAGGGAGCCGGAGCACGCCGTGTCGAGAACCATGCTGGGTCCGTGCACGTCGAGGACGTAGCTGAGCCGGTTGGCGATCGAGTAGTCCATGGAGTGGGCGAACACCCTGTTCCCGCGCCCCCACTGCTCTGCGCCGACCAGCCCGTACTGGGAGCCCGTCACCCCGACGAAGACCCCCACGGAGTGGATGTCGCCGGTGCGGGTGGTCTCGTGCAGTCTGCGCCGCGAGTACCCGGCGTGCTCCAGAGCGGCCCAGGCGACCTCCAGGAAGATCCGCTCATTGGGGTCGAGCTTGGCAGCCTCACCCGGGGAGATGGCGAAGAACAGCGGGTCGAAGCGGGCCACGTCGTCGAGGAAGCCGCCCCACTTGCCGGTGATCGCGCCGGGTGCTCCGCGCTCGGCGGCCAGATACCGGGAATTGTCCCACCGGTCCCCGGGAATCTCACCGATCAGGTCGGCGCCGGCGGACAGCGACTCCCAGAACTGAGCGAGGTCCGCACCGCCCGGATAGCGGCCGCCGATGCCCACGACGGCGATCGCCCGGTCGTGGGGCAGACCTCCGGCGAGTTGACCGCCGCCACCACGGCCAGTGCCCGCAGTGGAGCGTTCCGTGCCCGGCGCGGCCGCCGGAGTCGCGTTCGTGGGCGCGGCGGACTCCGGCGCGCGGTCGTCGTCGAGGCCGAGCACCGAGCGCAGGGCGTCCGCCCGCCGGTCCGCGAGGAAGCGGGCCAGTTCGGCGACGGTCCGGTACTCGAAGAGGAGCGTGACGGGGAGCTCACCGAAACGGTCCTCCAGGACGGCGGTGAGCTTCTTGATGAGGATCGAGTCGATACCGAAGGTGGAGAACTCCTGGTCGGCGCGGAGCCGCCCGGCGGGCAGTCTGGCCGCCTCGGTGACGAGGTCCAGCAGATAGGACTCCGCGGCATGGAGCAGGTCCTCGGCGCTCGCTGCGGACGTCGGCCCCTGGCCGGCAGCCGGTCCCGCGTCCACCGCGGCTTCCTCGGCGTTCACCCTGGTGATCCAGGCATCGATCCGCTGCGGCTGCCCGTACACCACGAGGGGCTCGGGGTCTGCGGCGGCGATCGCGTCCGACAGGGCGCGCAGGCCCACGTCGGTGGGCATCGCGAGCATGCCCTGCATCTCCCTGAGCACCGACCGGTTCGCCTCGGAGATCTCCATGCCGCCCTCCGCCCACAGCGGCCAGGCGACCGCCACCGAGGCACCGTGCGGCGAACCTGACGCCGCACGCCGGGCCCGGGTGGCGGCGAGCGCGCCCATCGCACGGTTGGCGGCGGCGTAGTCGGCCTGCCCCGGGGCGCCGAAGTAGGCCGACGTCGAGGAGAACAGCACGAAGAAGTCGAGCGGCAGGTCCGAGGTGGCCCGGTCCAGATGCGCCGCGCCGTCGAGCTTCACCGACAGCACCCGGCGGGCGGAGCCGGGGTCCTTGTTCACCAGGTAGGCGTCCTCGTTCAGGCCCGCAGAGTGCAGCACACCGTCCAGACCGCCGAACTCGCGGCGGGCGGTGTCGACCGCCTCCCGCGCGTCCTCGTAGCGGGTGATGTCCCCGCGTACGTAGACCACGCGGGCACCGGCCTGTTCAAGGCGGCGGAACTCGGCCAGCTGCGCCTCGTCCGGCCGGGAGCGACCCGTCAGCACCAGCCGGGCCCGGTGATCGCGGGCGAGCAGCGCCGCAAGGCGCAGGCCGATGCCCTTGGCGCCACCGGTGACCAGGTACCGGCCGCCGTCGCGGAACACGGATTCCGTCCTCCGGACGGCCGGGCCGGAGGGACGCAGGACCCGCACCTGGCGGCCCTCGGCGCCGTGGCGCACCTCGGCGAGTCCCGGCCGGGCCGCGGACAGCTCGGCCAGGGCGACATGGAAGGGACTCCCGGCCCACGCAGGCAACTCGTGGACCTCGACCGCTACGGCCCGCAGCCGGCGGTCCTCGGCGTTCGCGACCTGCGCTAGCGCGCCGAGCGCGGGGGCCAGTTCGGGGCGCGCTCGGCCGGTGACGAGGAACGCGATGGACGTCGCACCCGTCTCCGGGGCGGCGATCAGTGCGCGCAGTGCGGGGAGCACGAGCTCGAGAGCCCGGCCTGGCCGGACGGTTTCGGACGGCAGGTCGAAGACGAGACCGCGGGGTGCCGAGCCCCGCCCGCGCAGGGTGTTCAGGTAGGCCGTCCACGACGCGGTGTCGTCGTCGAGGTCCTGTCCCACCCGGACGACCCGCACCCCGGCCGGAAGGCCCGGGCGGTCACCGTCCACGACCAGCAGCACATCCCGGGCGGCGACGGCGGGCCGAGCAGCCGGGTGTGCGGTAGCCGGCTCCCAGCAGGGGCTGTAGCCGACGAGCTCACCGTCGGTGGCCTCGGGCGTGGAGGCTCCCGCACGGGCGAGGAGCCGGGCGGCCACGGCCGGATCGAGCTGTCCCGCGCGCACGCGCTCGAGGACGAGTCGGCGGACCGTTTCGGTGTTCGGTGTCATCGTTCCATCCCGTCGTTCCGGACCAGGCTCAGGTCCACGTCGTCAACGGTCAGTTCGCCCTTGCTCAGGGCATCGAGCAGGGCGATCAGTTCCTGCGGGGCGTTGTCGTCCCGTGCCGCGGGCGCGGGCCGTTCGGCACGGCTGTCGGCCTCCGCCCAGAAGCGCGTGGGCGCGAACGGATAGCCCGGCAGCCCCACGCGCCGCACACCCGGCGTGGTGAGCGCCACGAGCGCTTCGGCTCCGGCCCCGCCCTCCACCCACCGGTGGCCCAGCGCATGAGGGTCGTCGGTGGGCACCGCGGCCGGTCCGGTGGTCCGGGCCCGGCCGGTGAGAAGGCTGCCGGCGGGGCGGCCGGCCACGTACGAGCGCAGCGCCGTGACGAATCCGGCCAGGTCCTCGGCGACCACGGCCAGCCGGCACTCCATGGCGTCCCGCCCGACGCGCAGGGTGTGTGCCACTTCGGCCGCCGTCACGGTCCGGTCGCCGTCGAGCCGGTCCACCAGCGCCCGCGCCGCCTCCACCAGCCGGTCCTCGGTCCGCGCCGACAGTACGAACAGCTCCGGCCGGCCGGATCCGGGGGCGGGGGCCGCGGTGCGTGGGGCGTGCTCGGGGTACTCCTCCAAGACCACGTGGGCGTTGGAACCCCCGAACCCCATGGAGCTCACCGCGGCCCTGCGCGGCAGCGGCCTGCCCTGCTCGTCGAGGGGCGCGGCCCACTCCTCACACCGGTCGGCGATGCGGAACGGGCTGCCGTCGAGGTCGAGGAGCGGGTTGGCCTCGTGGAAGTGGATGCTGGGCGGAATCAGCCCGTGACGCAGGGCCAGTACGGCCTTGACAACGCCGGCCAGGCCGGCGGCGGCCTCCAGGTGGCCCATGTTGGACTTGATGGAGCCCACCGCGCACCAGGCGTCCACCCGGTCGTCCTCGCCGATCCCCGCGCGCTCGGCGAACGCCTTGCGCAGACCGCGCAGTTCGATCGGGTCGCCCACCTCCGTGCCGGTGCCGTGAGCCTCGACGTAGCCGACGGTGTGCGGATCGGTGTCCGAGTCCCGCAGCACCCGGGAGATCAGCGCGGCCTGCGCGGCCGGATTGGGAACCGGCAGTGACCGGGCCCGGCCGCCGTGGTTGACACCGCTGCCGCGCACCAGCGCGTGCACGGTGTCGCCGTCGGCCAGCGCCCGGGACAGCGGCTTGAGGTACAGCGCGACGACTCCTTCGCCCCGGCTGAAACCGTTCGCGGACCGGTCGAAGGCGTGGCACTTGCCGTCGGGGGACAGGGCGCCCATCTGGCCCAGTGCGACGTACATGTCGGGCGTCAGCAGCAGATGCACTCCGCCGACGAGGGCGGCCCGGCACTCGCCGGCCTCGATGGCCCGCACCGCACGGTGCAGCGCGGTCAGGGAGCTGGAGCAGGCCGTGTCGACGGCCTCGCTGGGCCCGTGCAGGCCGAGCTCGAACGAGATGCGGTTCGCCAGCACCGTCTTGGCGTTGCCGTTGACGGAGTACGGCTCCCGGTAGCGGCCGACCCGGGCCAGGTGCGCCGTGTAGTCGTGCGATGTGGCGCCGACGAACACACCGGTGTCGGTGCCGTGCAGTGATGACGGGGCGTGCCCGGCGTCCTCCACCGCATGCCACGCGGTCTGCAGCATCAGCCGCTGCTGCGGATCCATCACCTCGGCCTCGCGCCCGGAGATCCCGAAGAACTCGGCGTCGAACTCGGTGACCCCGTCGACGAAGGCACCCCACCTGCTGTTGGTCTTGCCCGGTTCACGGTGCGGGTCGCCGAGCAGCGGGCGCCAGTCCCAGCGGTCCGCCGGGATCTCGGTCATGTGGTCGGTGCCTGCCAGCAGGTTCCGCCACAGCTCGTCCGTGGTGCGCGCACCCGGCACGCGGACCGCCATGCCGACGACGGCGACGGGGTCACCCTGTACGGCGGGCTCGGCCGCCGCGGACGAAGCGTCCGGGGCGGGCGCCGGTGCGGCGGGGACGGCGGATCGCTGGACGGACGCGGGCGCCGCCTCCCGTGCCAGACGAGCGCATGCCTCCGGCGCGCGGGCCGTGAGTTCCCGGGCGAGCGCGGCGACCGTACCGGCCTCGTAGAGCAGGACCTTGGGCAGCTTCCCGAAGTCCTCCTCAAGCTCCCGCACCAGCTGGATGGTGCCGAGCGAGTCGACACCCAGATCGGTGAACGAGGTGTCGTCGTCGACCGTGTCCGCCGGGACGGACAGGAAAGAGGCGACGACCTCCCGCACGTGGGTGCGCACCGAGGCCTCGGGGGTGACCGGATCGCCCGTCGGAGCGGTGGGCTCGGCGGGAACCGCCGACGGCGACTGCTGTCCGGACGCCCGGGTTGCCGCCGCGTCGTCGGCGGGGCGTGGTGCACCGTCCTCCGCGCGGGCCACGATCACGCACTGGTCGTCCTCGTCCGGCACGCCGTTGTCATGGGTCTGCACCCAGCTCTCGGTGAAACCGGCCCGCTTCAGGATCTCCTGCCAGCGCTCCTGCGCAAGCAGCGGGGCACCCGGCATCCGCTCGGTGTCCCGGCACGTCCACCAGCTCGGGATCATTCCGAACAGCAGGAACTGGTAGTCGATGTTGGAGGTGATCTCGTTCAGGAGCAGCAACCCGCCGTCGGCCAGTAGCCGCCGCAGATGGGCCGCGGAGCGGGTTACGTCCGCCGTCGCGTGGACCACGTTGGACGCGATGAGCAGGTCGTAGGCGCCCTCCCGGAGGCCCTGCGACGCGGGGTCGCCCTCCAGGTCGAACGGGGTGAACACCATCGGCACGCCCGTGTCGGCGAACCTCCGGCGTGCCTGGCGGAAGTAGGAGGAGGAGATGTCGGTGAAGGTGTACTCGACCCCGGAACCGTGCCCGGCCAGCCGGTCCAGGACCGGAACCGTGGTGCCTCCCGTGCCCGCGCCGACTTCCAGGATCCGTACCGGTCGACCGGGATTCAGTGCCAGGCGCTCGCGCACATAGCCGTCGGCGAGGTGCGCGACCGTGGCGTTGTAGTGGTCGGCGATGGCATTGCCGTGGTAGACGCGGATGAGCAGGTCGGCGATCTCTCCTCCGAAGTACAGTTCGAGCGCCGGGATGCCGCCCGTCACGACGCGCGGGATGTGCGGGATCACGGCCCGGGCCAGCGCCACGAGGTCACACACCTCCGGGTGGTCGAGCACCAGATCCGTGAGCTCCTGCTCGATGAGGGCACGTTCGGCAGCCGCGTCGGGCAGCGGACGCGGCGCGGTGCTCACCACGTCCGCAAGCCGGGCCACGTAGCGCTCGTACGGCTCCACGGCCGGGAGTCCGGCGAGGACATCGGCGCCGGACAGCTCGCCGCTGACGCCCAGGTGCTCACGCACCGACAGCGCGGCGAAGCGTGAGCCGACGGCGCCCAGCCGCTCGAGGCCGCGGCGCACACCGACGGCGTCGTATCCGGAGGCGTTCATGAAGGTCCGGGCGGAGGACAGGGCGCGGGCTGTCGGACCCGTCGCGCCGGGCGCGGCACCGACCGGCGTCCGTGCTGCGGGGGCGGGCGCGGGTGTGAGTGCGGTGCTCTCCTCGGCTTCACGCAGCCAGTAGCGTTCCCCCCGGAACGGACGCCCGGGCAGATTCAGCCGTGGCGCGGCGCCGCCGCCGTTGTCCGCTGTCCAGGCCACGGACTCCCCGGCCGCCCACCGCCGCGCGGCTGCCACGGCCCCGGTGTCGGAGCCGGGTGCCACACGGACTGTTCCGGCCACGACGGCGTCGGCAAGCAACGTGTCCAGTTCCGTGCGCAGCTCACGGTCCGTTGCGGCGACCACCGCGACCCGGGCGGGCAGCGCATCGCGGCCCTGCTGGAGCGTCGCGGCCACAGCCGCGAGGTCCGGTCGCGTGTCGAGGGCAGTGCGCTGCCGGTGCAGCACCTCCGACAGGTCCTTGGCGGAGGCGGCGGAGAACGGCACGACCAGGCTGCGGGTGCCGTCCCACTGCGGGCGGGTGCGGTGCGGCGCCTCCTCCAGGACGACGTGGGCGTTGGCACCGCCGAAGCCGAAGGAGCTCACGCCCGCCCGGCGCGGCACACCCGGCCGGTCCGGCCAGTCGACGGTCCGCATGGGAATCGTCAGCGGGCCGCCGTTCAGATCCAGGTAGGGGTTGGCCTCGCGGAAGTCGGGCATCGCCGGGATCCGGCCGTGCTGCAGGGACAGCACCGCCTTGACGACGCCGACGACGCCCGCGGCGCCCTCGGCATGCCCCAGATGGGCTTTGGCGGTCCCGACGAGGATGGGCGGAGAGCCTGCGGGACGGCCGGTGAGCGCACCGCGCACCCCCTCGATCTCGATGGGGTCGCCGAGCCTGGTGCCGGTGCCGTGTGCCTCCAGCAGGCCCATCGTGTGCACCGGGACACCGGCATCGCGCCAGGCGCGCTCGATGAGCTCGGTCTGCCGTTGCGGGTTCGGAGCGGTGACGGCGCCCGCGTGGCCGCCATGGCCGACCGCGGCCCCCTTCACGACGGCCCGGATCGGGTCCCCGTCGGCGAGCGCCGCGGACAGCGGCTTGAGCAGGACCGCGGCGACCGCCTCCGCCGGGACGTAGCCGTCGGCCCGCTCGTCGAAGGCGTGGCAGCGGCCGCTGGGCGACAGGGCGCCCGTACCGGACAGCGACAGGTAGTGACGCGGGCTGAGCATCAGATTGGCGCCGGCGGCGAAGGCCATGGAGCACTCGCCGCGACGCAGCGACTCCACCGCCAGCTGCAGCGCGTGCAGCGACGAGGAGCAGGCGGTGTCGACGGTCAGGCTGGGCCCCGACAGGTCGAAGTAGTGCGAGGGGCGGTTGGCCGCCATTGTGGTGGCGATGCCGGTCGCGTCGTACGGGCCGGGTCTGCGTCCCCGGGCGATCATCTCGCCCTCGTAGTCACGGAAGCACTCGCCGACGAAGACACCGGTGTCGCTGCCGCGGAGCGCGGGCAGCACGGCCGCGTCCTCCGCCGCGCCGTACATGACCTCGAGCAGGAGGCGCAGCTGCGGGTCCATGGCCTCGGCCTCGGCGCGGGGGATACCGAAGAACGCGGCGTCGAACCGGCTCACGTCGTCGACGAAGCCGCCGGCCGGGCACTCGGTGGTTCCGGCAGCGCCCTCCGAGTCCAGGTACCCGGTGTGGTCCCAGCGGTCGGCCGGCACGTCGCGGACGAGGTCGCGTCCGGCGAGCAGCGCCTGCCAGAACTCCTGGACGCCGGCCGCGCCCGGGAAGCGGCCCGCGACACCGATCACGGCGATGTCGCGGTCGGACCGATCCGGCAGCGGGGCGGGTTCGGCCACCGTAACGGCGGACGGGGGCGCGTCGTCCCCGGACCCGGTGTGCGTGGTGCTCCCGGTGGTCGGCGTGCCGGCCCGGCCCGCCCCCGGCGCCCCGCCCCGGAACGACCTGTACCAGGCGCGTACCGCGTCGCCGTGCTCGTCGGCGAGGTGGGCCGCCAGCTCGGGTATGCGGGTGTACCGGAAGAAGACGGTGGGCACGATCTCGACGCCCAGCTGGCGCCCCAGCCGGGTACCGAGGGTCACCACGTCGACCGAGGACAGGCCCAGCTCCATGAAGGTCCAGTCGGCCAGTTCTCCGGACAGCCCGGCGGTCTGCGGCAGCACTCCTGTCACCGTCTCGGCGATCATGGCTTCCAGCTCGGCGGCGACCTCGGTGTCCGTGGGGTCGGGGCCGCCGGGGGAGGGCCGGGGCGGTACGGCCGTGCGCTCACGTTCGGGCCAGATGACCGAGAGCAGCCGCTCCACCTTGGCGCGGTCGCCCTCGAAGACCGCCAGCTGCGGCCCGTCGTGGGTGAGACCGGCTCTCAGCGCGGCCAGGCCGTGAGCCGTCTTCAGCGGCACCAGCCCGGTGCTCTCCAGTACCTGTGCCTCCACGGCCGGGTTGATGCGCATGCCGCCCTCGTCCCACAGCGGCCAGTTGACCGAGACACTGCGCCCGCTGCGCTCGCCCCGGACCACCAGTTCCTCACGCCGGGCCGCGAACGAGTCCAGGTAGGCGTTGGCGGCGGTGTAGTCGGTGGTGCCGATCGAGCCGAGGACGGCTGAGGTGGACGAGAACAGCACCAGGTAGTCCAGCGGACGATCGGCGGTCGCCAGATCCAGGTTCCGGGCGCCGGCGAGCTTGGGCGCCAGCACCCGGCGAACGGAGTCCGCCCCCTTGTTGATCAGCAGGGCGTCCTCGACCACGCCCGCGGTGTGGATCACGCCGGTGACGGTGCCGAACCGCTCCTCCGAGGTCGTCACCAGCCGCCGTACGTCGTCCAACCGGGTCACGTCGGCCTGGACGTACGCGGCCCGGGAGCCCAGCGCGACGAGTTCGGCGAGGAACTCCCGCTGCGCCTCTGACTCGGGCGAGCGGCCGAACAGCACGATGTCCGGCTGTGCCGCGCGTGCCATGTGCCGGGCGACATGGCGGGCGATGCCCCCGGTGCCGCCGCTGATCAGGTAGGTGCCGCCGGGGCGGGCCAGCGGTGTGCCGGCGGGCAGCGCACGGGTCGGGGCGAACCCGCGCACCTCCCGGGCTCCGGCCACCGTGTGGCGGACCTCGAGGTCACCGGGCGCGGAGGCCTCCGCGAGCAGTGCGTCGGCCGTGCATCGCGGATCGTTCTGCGGTGCGGCGAACCGGACGGTGCTCAGCGGCAGCTTGGGCTGTTCCAGGCGCAGACCCCGGGCCAGCCCGCCCACGCAGGCGTCCGGCGGGCTCTCCACGGGGGAGTGGTAGGCGTGGACGACGGGCAGGGCGGTGCGGCGGCCCACGGCCCAGGCCTGGCACAGCGCGTACACCGACAGCAGTCCGGTCGGCCGGCCGGGATCACCGCCCGGTTCCGCCCCGTCCAGGTGCCACAGGTGCAGGAGCGCGCTCGGCACGCGTCCCTCCTGCTCCAGAGTCCCGCGGAGGGCCTTGTGGTCCTCCAGGGAGTCCGGGGTGATCGTGAAGTGGTCGGCGGACAGCCGGGCGAAACCGCTGCCCGGTGTGACGAGTACCGGGCGGACCCGGCTGCGCAGGGCCGAGCAGCGCGCGTCGGAGGTGTCGAGGACCAGGACCGTCTCACCGTCGAGCACCACGCCGGGGTGCGGTGCCGGGCGTGCCGCCCAGGCGGGTTCGTACAGCATGACCTTGGTGAGATCCTGCAGCGGAACGGTACCCGCACCGGGGGCGGCGACCGTCGGGCCGGGGCGTGCGCCCGGCTCCGGCTCCGGTTCCGGTTCCGGAGCCGGCGAAGGGGCCGGAGGAGTCGCCTGCGGCCCGCCGACGGGGGCGATCCAGTGCCGCTCACCGCCGAACGGGTAGGTGGGCAGTGCGATGCGCCGCCCGCCCGGGACCGGGGCGAGCGCGTCGGCCGTGCCGCCGGCCCATGCCTCGGCGACAGCCTCCGGGGGCTCCGAGGAAGGCCGCACACCGGTGACGGCTCGCCGAGCCGTGCCGCGGAAGTGGGGTACCGCCGGCGTACGGCCGGCCGTGAAGGCGTCCAGCGCCTCGGCCAGTTCCGCGGTCGAGGTGACGACGAGCGCGAGCCGCTCGCCCAGATGGCGCCGGCCCACCGCGAGAGTGTGCGCGACGTCGGCGAGCCGGGGGGCGGGCCGGTCGCGCAGCGCGTCCGCCAGCTCGGCCGCCCGGCGCGTCAGCTGCTCGCCGGTGCGGGCCGACAGCGCGACGACCTGGTGGGTCGGGGACGTCTCCGGCTCGGCGGGCGGGGACTGCGCGGGCGCGTACTCCTCCAGGACGACATGAGCGTTGGCGCCGCCGAAACCGAACGCGCTGACCGCCGCGCGCAGCGGCGCCGCACGCCCGGTCGCCGGATCGGTGACCGGTGTCCAGGGCTCCTCGGCGCGAACCAGCCGGAACGGGGACGCGGCGAAGTCGATGGCGGGGTTGGGGCGCTCCGAGTGCGGCATCGGCACCAGGGTGCGGTGGCGCAGGCACAGCAGGATCTTGGTCAGCGATGCCAGGCCGGCGGCGGCCTCCGTGTGGCCTATGTTCGCCTTCACCGAGCCGATGGCGCAGAAGCCGCGCGCATCCGTCTCCCTGCGGAAGGTCCGCGTCAGCGCATCGACCTCCAGCTGGTCCCCCAGTGCGGTCGCCGCACCGTGCGCCTCCAGCAGTGTCACGGTGGAGGCCGGGACACCGGCGCGAGCCAGGGCTTCCCCGACCACCCTGCCCTGCGCCTCCAGGCTGGTGATCGTGTAGCCGGGGGTGCGGCCGGTGTGGTTCACGGCAGATCCGCGTACGACGGCGAGGATCCGGTCGCCGTCCGCCTCGGCCTCGGCGAGGGGGCGCACGACGAGCGCGCCCGCGCCGTCCGCCGGGACGTATCCCGAGGCGTCGGCGCCGAAGGGACGGCTGGTGCCGTCCTTCGCCAGCAGGCCGTTGGCCGCCGAGCGGACATACTTGTACGGATGCAGTGACAGGCTGACGCCGCCCACCAGCGCGGCCCGGCACTCGCCGCGGCGGATCGCCTCGCACGCCTGGTGCAGGGCCGTCAGCGAGGATGAGCAGGCGGTGTCCACCAGGACGCTGGGACCACGGAAGTCGAACGCGTGGCTGACCCGGTTGGGGATGCCGCCGAGCCAGCTCAGCGCCACATCGGTGCCGTCAGCCCGGACGCTGTCCAGGCCGTGGAGGTGGTAGTCCGCCCACATGGAGCCGGCGAACACCCCCACGGGGCCGCGGGCCGCAGCCGAGAGGGACTCCGGCGTGTATCCGGCGTCCTCCAGCGCGGACCAGGCCACCTCCAGGAACTGCCGCTCATGCGGGTCCATCAGCTTCGCCTGCTGGGGCGGGACGTTGAAGAACAGCGCGTCGAACCGGTCGACGTCGTCGATGAAACCGCCGCGCGTGAGGTACGAGCGTCCCGCCGTGCGCGGTTCCGGCGCGTACCAGGCGTCCACGTCCCAGCGCTCGGCCGGTACGTCGCTCAGGCAGTCCCGGCCGGTGCGCAGCACCTCCCAGAACTCGTCGAGCGTCCGTGCGCCCGGGTAGCGGCCGGCCACGCCGACGATCGCGATGGGGGTGTCACCCGGCGCGGCCGGGGGCTCGGAACCGGCCCGGGGCGCAGGCAGGGCTATCGGTGTCTGTGCGGCGGGGGTTGTCGGCGTCTGTGCGGTGGGTGCGGTGTCGGTGGGGGTGTGGGTGCCTTTGCCGTGGAGGTGGTCGACGAGTTGGCTGATGGTGGGGTGTTCGAAGAGGAGGGTGGGGTAGAGCTCGGTGTTCAGTGCGGTTTCGAGTTTTCCGGCGATGGTGAGGAGGTCGACGGAGGTGAGGCCGAGTTCGTCGTAGAAGTTCTGGTCGGGGTGGACGGTGGTGGCCGGGTTGCCGGTCTGCTCGGCGATCAGCCTGGTGACCAGGGCCGTCAGGCCGCCCGCGGGCGCGGAGGACGCACCGGGCTGCCGGGCGTCCTCACCGGCCGCCGGCACTTCCTTCCGTGCCGCCTTCGTCGCCGCGAGCCGCTCGCCTTCCTCGGCGTGTTTGCGGATGTCCTCCGTGCTGCGCACCCGCTTCGCCCGGTAGCCGGTGAGGCGGACCGCGACCTCCCCGTCCGGGGTGCACAGGTCGATGTCCGCGACGACGGCCTGGGTGCTGTCGTCGACGTGGAGGTTCGGCAGCCGCGGTGAGTGCACCAACGTGCGGGCCTGCAGGGAGCGGCGCGCGCGGAAGGAGTCGACGTAGATCGGAATGAACGGCTGGACGATGCTGCGGCGTACCGGTTCCGGGAACTGCAGGAACGGAACCAGCACCGAGAAGTCCATGAACACGGGATGGACGTGGAAGTGCTCGATTGCCCCGGCCGCGCTCGGGTCCAGGCGGACGTCGGCGACCGAGAAGCCGTCACCGGCGCCGACCCGGCCCTGCACCTTCATGAACGGGCCGTGTTCGATGTCCAGCTGGCGGGCGAGCGCGTAGAGGTCGTCCGCGTCCAGTGAGCCCGGTCCCGAGGCGGCCTCCAGCCGTCCGGCGGGCACCGGCCGTGGCTGCCAGGGACCCACGACGTGGATCTCCGCCTGGAAGTTGGTCTGCCATCTCTCGTCGGCGACCTCGCCGCCCAGCAGCGGACGGCTGCGGACCGTGACCGGCACTCCGCCGCGCGGGCCGGGCTCGCCGGCCGTGACCTCCAGCTGGCGGTCGAGTTCTCCGACCGCGATCAGCGGGCGGATGAACACACAGCGTCTGAGCTCCACGAGGGCCGGGTCGACGCCCAGGTGGCGGATCAGCCGCAGGACCAGGTCGAGGTGGAAGACACCGGGCAACACGGGGGTGCGGTGGACGAGATGGTCGCGCACGGCCGCGTCCTGTGCGGTCACCTGGGTGGCGAACCGGCGCCCGGCGAGCGCGTGGCGCAGGGCTTCCGCGTCGAAGGACCGATGGGTGTCGGACATCGTCAGTTCAACTCCTCAAGCGGCAGGATCGGGCGGTCGGCGGCGGACGCGGCGGGTACCGGGACGGCGGGGGAGACGGGGACGAGGGACGGCCGGGCGGACGGGGCCGTGGCCGGGTGCGTTTCGCGCTCCACCCAGTGGCGGGTACGGCGGAATACGGCGGGCGGCAGACTCGTCCGCTCGGCGGGCCGGACCGTGAGCTCGGCGGCCGTCGGCTCGCGCAGGATGGCGTGGCAGTTGACCCCGCCGAAGCCGAACGCACTGATGCCGGCGCGGCGGACACCGTCGATCGGCGTGAAGTCGCGCAGCTCGGTGTTCGGGTAGAAGGGGGATCGGTCGAAGGCGAAGCGGGGGTTGGGCGTCTCGCAATGCAGGGTCGGCGGGATCCTGCGCTTCCTGAGAGCCAGCACGACCTTCTGCAGCCCGGCCATGCCGGCGGCTATCAGCGTGTGCCCGATGTTGGACTTCACGCTGCCCACGGCGCAGTATCCGGTGCGCTCACCGGCATCTCCGAACGCCTTGGTCAGGGCGCGCAGTTCCATCGGGTCGCCGATCATCGTGCCGGTCCCGTGTGCCTCGACGAGGCCGATCACGCCAGGGTCGACTCCCGCGGCCCGCTGTGCGCGGCGTACCACGTCCTCCTGGGCGTCCGGGTTCGGCGTCGTCAGTCCCATGGTGCGGCCGTCGTTGTTGACCGCGACCGACTCCACGACCGCGTACACCTGGTCGCCGTCGGCGAGCGCGGCGTCGAGCGGCTTCAGCAGCAGCGCACCCGCACCCTCGCCGAGCACCAGACCGTTGGCCCGCGCGTCGAACACCCGGCACTCGGCGTCCGGGGAGAGCGCGCCGGACGCACTCAGCTTCAGATACGGCATCTCGTCCAGGAGCAGATCGGCCGCGGCGACCAACGCCGTGTCGCACTCGCCGAGCCGCAGCGACTGTTCGGCCAGGGCCAGCGCGGCCAGCGACGACGAGCACGCGGTGTCGATCACGAGGTGCGGGCCGCGCAGGTCGTAGACCTGGGCGAGCTGGGCGGCCGCGAAGTTCTGGTTGAGGCCCGTGACTGTGTTGCGGTGCGGAACGCGGATCCGTGGAGCGTAGGCGCCCGTCTGAACCGCCGCGAACACCCCGGTGCGGGTGCCGGCCAGCTCGGAGCGCTCGTATCCGGCGTCGCGGAACGCCTGCTCGGCGCACTCCAGCACGAGCCGGATCAGCGGGTCGACGTGCGCGGCGTCCTCCGGCGCGATGCCGAACGGCTCCGGATCGAACTCCTCGATGCCGTCGATGAATCCGCCCCAGCGGGAAACGGAGCGGCCCGGCCGCCGGTCCGGTGCGCACAGCTCGGCGGTGTTCCAGCGGGAGGCCGGCACCTCGCGGATCGCGCTGCGGCCCTCGGCCAGCAGGGTCCAGTAGGCCTCGGTGTCGGGCGCTCCGGGGAAACGGCTCGCCATGCCGATGACGGCCAGCGGCCGGGGCCCGGGCACCGCGTCGGCGGTACGGCCGTCCTGCGTCCGGGGCACGGTGGCCGTACCGGCGGGCACCGGAGAGGCCGCGCCGATGCCCCGTCCGGCCGCCCACCGTTCGACGCCGTCCGGGTACTGGCTGGTCAGGAAGGTGGCGAGCCGTGCGGCGGTGGGATTCTCCAGCACCACCGACGGATCCAGCGGGGCGTCCGTCAGCTCCTCGAGCCTGCCCACCATCCCGGCGATCAGGATGGAGTCCACGCCCAGCTCCGCGAACGGGGCGTCCATGGTCACCGCGCCCTTCGGCAGCATCAGTTCCTGTGCCATGAGGTCGAGGAGGAACTCCTCGACCGCCGCTCTGACGGCAGCGCCCGGCGCGCTGTCCGAGGTCGTCACCTGGTGCTCCTTCTTCTCGTCGTGATCCGTTCCGGCATCCGGCGCGGGCGGGAAGTGGCCGGGGCGTACGGCGGCCGCCACCGCCCCGTCCACCCCCTGCGCCAGCACCTGCTCCAGCAGGGCCAGGCCGGTGTCGCGGGTGAGGGCGCCGAAGCCGGCCGCCCGGTAGGCGTCGGCCTTGACCTCGCCCATACCGAGGCCACTCCAGCTGCCCCAGGCGATGGAGAGGTAGCGGGTGCCGCCCGGGCCCTCGGCCGCGTTGCGCTCGGCCGCGTAGGCCGCCAGGTGCGCGTTGGCGGCGGCGTAGTCCCCGAGCCCGACCCCCAGGGGCGGCAGGACCGCGGAGACCGAGGAGTACAGGACGAAGAAGTCCGGGCGGTCCACCCGGACGAGCTCGTCCAGCGTCCGCAGCCCGGCCGTCTTCGGTTCCCAGGTGGCCGCGACGGCCTGCGGCGGGCGCCGGACGAACGCGGGCTGCCGGCGGTCGACCGAGCCGGCGCAGTGCAGCACCCCGGCGACCGGGCCGAGGCCACCGCGCACGCGGTCGAGGAACGCGGCCAGGGCGGGGCGGTCCGTGAGCGGGCCGGTGTGCACCAGCACCCGCACCCCGCGGGCCTCCAGGCGGCCGACGGCGCGGGCCAGCTCGGCGATCCGCAGGTCGCTCTCGTCTCCCGTGGTGTCCGCGGCTGCCGTGATCCGCTCCCACTCGGCGCGCGGTGGCACCGGGCGCCGTCCGAACAGCGCCAGCCTGCGGGCGCCGAGCTCGGCCAGCCGTTCGGCGGCGGCGAGACCCAGGCCCGCGGTGCCACCGCTCACCAGGTAGACCCGGTCGGGGTCCAGCTCGACACGCCCCGCCCGGGCAGGCAGCACCTGCAGCGGCCCGGGGACATGGCGGTCCGAGCCGCGCAGGCACACCTCGGTGGGCGTCTTTGGAATCGCGGCGAGCTCGGCGCGCAGCGTGGCGAGCACCGCGTCCGGGGCGGTGACCGCCGGGTCCAGGTCGACGGAGGCCGCTCGGACCGTCCGGTACTCGGCGCCCACGGCCCGCACCAGCCCGGCCATCGCCGCACCGCGGGCCCGGGGCGCGGTGTGCCGCAGGGCCTGGCGTCCGCGCGTGGCGTGCAGGACCGACAGCTCGTGCCCGGCTGCGGTGGCGCGACGGACCAGCTCCTGGAGCAGCCCGATCCGGGCCGCCTCACGGGCCAGGGGAACCGGCTCCCCGGTGCCGTCACCGGAGAGGTCCGTCAGGTCGACGACCGCGTCCAACCGTCCGTAGCGCTCGTACAGCTGCTCCGCCAGGGTGTGGCCCGCCGTGTGGTCGGCGAAGTCCACCTCGAACTCGTCGGGGCCGAGGTACGGCAGCAGGCTGCGCTCGCGCACCACCACCCAGCCGCTTTTGTCCGCGCCAGCGGCGTGGGCAGCGGCCTCGGCGAAACCGAGCGTGTCCTGCGCGGCGACGATCAGCACGCCGAGCGGCCTGCGGCCGGGTTCCGCGGGAGCGGGCAGCGGCGCGCGGACCCAGTCCCGCGTCAGCAGCGCGGGAACGGTCCGCGCACCGGTGCCGTCCGCGGCATCGGGAACCGGGCCCGGCGCCTCGGAGGGTGCCGCGGAGACGGCCGGGACGGTCCGCGCGGGAGTGCCGGAGGGCCCGAACTCGGTGCTGTGGTCGAACGGGTAGCCCGGGAACGGGACCCGGCGACGCGAGGTGGTGTGCAGCGCCGCCCAGTCCATCGGTTCGCCCGCCGTCCATCGGGCGGCCGCGTCCGCCGGGTCCGTCGGCCGCACGGCCGGGCCGCCGGCGGTGTCCCGGTGCGGGCCTCCCAGATGCACACCGGGAGTTCCGGCCTCGCCTGTGTCGTTGAGATAGGCGTCGAGTCGCGCGGACAGCTCGGGCAGCGACGAGGTCACGACCGCCAGCCGCTCGGCGAGCGGGGTACGGCCGGTCTGCGACGTCCAGGCCAGATCGGCCAGGCACACCTCGCTGCCGGTGACGAAGTCGCGCAGCCGGGTGGCGTAGGCCCGCAGCCGCTCCCGGGTCCGCGCGGACAGCACGACCACCTGTGGCCCCGGTTCGTCCGCGGGACCGCCCACGAGGGCCGGCGGTTCTTCCACGACGACGTGCGCGTTGACACCGCCGAAGCCGAACGAGCTGACTCCGGCGCGCAGCGGGGCGTCGCCCGCCGCCGTCCATGGCTGTGGCTCGCGCAGCACGCGGAACGGCGAACTCTCCAGGCCCAGATACGGGTTGAGGTCACCGAGCCCGGTCACCGGCGGCAGCGTGCGGTCGCGCAGGGCATGCACCGCGGAGATCAGCCCCGCGATACCGGCCGCGCTCTCCAGGTGACCGACGGAGGCCTTCAGAGCACCCAGCACCGTGCCCCCTTCGGGGACGGGCGCTCCGCCGCCCGCGCGCTCGAACGCCTGCTTGAGGCCCTGGATCTCGATCGGGTCGCCGAGCCTGGTACCGGTGCCGTGCGTCTCGATGTAGCCCACGGACGCCGGGGCGACGCCGGCGTCGCGCAGCGCCGCGACGACCGTGTCGGCCTGGCCGCGCGGGGTGGGGGCGGTGAGGGAGTGGGCCCGCCCGCCGTGGCCGACGGCCGAGCCGCGGATCACGGCGCGCACGGTGTCGCCGTCCGCGAGAGCCTTCGACAGCGGCTTCAGCAGGACGGCACCGACTCCCTCCGCGCGCACGTATCCGTCCGCGCGGCTGTCGAAGGTGTGGCAGCGGCCGCTCGCCGACAGCATGCCGCCGCGGCTGAGCGAGACGTACCAGGTCGGCGTCATCACGACGTTCACCCCGCCGACCAGCGCCGCGTCGCACTCCCCGGCACGCAGGGCGGCGAGCGCCCGGTGCAGCGCGACGAGCGAGCTGGAGCATGCGGTGTCCAGTGTCTCGCTGGGGCCGCGCAGGTCCAGCAGGTACGACACGCGGTTGGCCACGATGGCGTGCACGTTGCCCGTCACCGTGTGCCCGGCCACGTCCGTACCGTGAGCGTCCAGCACCTCCAGGTAGTCGTGCAGGGTCGCGCCCGCGAAGACACCGGTGCGGCTTCCGGCGAACGACCTCGGGTCGTATCCGGCGTCCTCCAGGGCGTGCCAGCAGGTCTCCAGGAACAGTCGCTGCTGCGGGTCCATGAGCGAGGCCTCACGGGGGGAGAGGGAGAAGTGCGCCGCGTCGAAGGCCGTCACCGAGTCGAGGAAGCCGCCGGTCCGGCAGTCGGTGGTGCCGGGTTCACGGCGCGGATCACCGTCGTACGCCCGCCAGTCCCAGCGCTCGGCCGGCACCTCGGTGACCAGGTCGCGTCCGGCGAGCAGGTTCTGCCAGAAGGTCTCCGCGTCCGGTGCGCCGGGGAAGCGGCCCGCGAGACCGACCACGGCGACGGGTTCCCTCTCCTCCCCGGCCGGTGCGGGCGCCTGCCGCGTCGTGGCAGGCGCGGGGGAGCCGGCCACGGGGGCCGGCGTGTGATCGCGCACGACGTCCGGTGCCGGGGCGCCTTCGGGGGCTGCCTCCCACGGAGCCATGCGCAGGCGTGCACCGTGCCGCTCGACCAGGTGCGTCGTGATCGCGTCGGCGGTCGGGTACTCGTAGAAGGCCACCGGCGTCAGGTCCAGGCCGAGGGCGGTGTTGAGCCGGTTGGCGAGCGTGGTCAGCAGAACGGAGTTGAAGCCGTAGGCGCCCAGCTCGGTCGCGGCGTCGATCCGGTCGGGGGTGGTGCCGGCCACCTCCGCGATGCGTGCGAGGACCAGGGCGCGGACCTCGTCGCGGTCGGGTCCGGCGGCGGGCGCACCGGCCGACGGCGCCACGGGCGGGTCACCGGGCAGCGGTCCCAGACCGGCCCGGCCGAGGACCGATCGCGTGCGGTCGGCCCCCGCGCAGGACACGTACAGCTGTGGTGTACGCGAGCGCACGGCGTCCTCCAGCACCTGCATGGCCTCAGCCGTGCCGATGGGCACCAGACCGATCGCCGTGACGGCCATCGCGGCGGCCTCGGGGTCCAGCCGCATCCCGCCCTCGGACCAGAGCGGCCAGGCCACCGAGACGGTACGGCCGCTGCGCAGGCCCTGCGCCACCTGCTCCGCACGGCGTACGGCGAAGGCGTCCAGGTAGGCGTTGGCAGCCGCGTAGTCGCACTGGCCGGCATTGCCGACGGTGCCCACGACCGAGGAGAAGAGGACGAAGAGACCCGGCTCGTCACCGGCCGTCAGCTCGTCGAGCAGCGCTGTACCCGTGGTCTTGGGCTCCAGCACCCGGACGATCTGCTCGTCACCCTTGTCCTGCAGCAACGCGTCGTCGATCAGTCCGGCCGCGTGCAGCACCCCGCGGAACGCGCCGAACCGCGAGCGGGCGGTGCGCAGCGCGGCGTCCAGCGCGGACCGGTCGGTGACATCCGCCCGCAGGTACAGGCCGTCGCCCCCGAGCGTGCGCAGCTGTGCGCAGAAGCGCTCGTGCCCGGGTCCGGGCGCCGAACGCCCGATGAGGGTGACCCGTGCGCCGTACTGCTCAGCCAGGTGGGCCGCGACGAGCCGGCCGATGGCGCCGGAGCCGCCGGTGACCAGGTAGTGGCCGCCCTCGGTGAAGCCCGGCCCGTCACCTTCGTCGGCGTGCTCGGCGAAGCGCAGCACCGCACGCCCGTCCGCCTTCAGCCGCACCTCGGTATCCGCGCTGTCCGCTTCCGCGACGAGGTCGGCCAGGGACGGGGAAGCACCGGCGGTGAGGCGGACACGCACGTGCCGGTAGCGGCTCGTCTCACGGGCCAGGGCGCGGCCGAATGCGGCGACCGCGTCGTTCACGGGGTCGTCGTCCCCGGCGGAGGTCACCTGAATGTACGTGAGCGGGGGAAGCGCGCCTGCCGACACAGCGCGGCCGAGGCCGGTGGGCAGGTGCCGGGCGACCGCGAAGGCCTGGTCCTCGGACTTCCCGGCACCGCGGGCCGTCCCCCGCCGGTCGACCAGGACCACGGGCCCCTCGGCGCCCGCGCGTTCCAGGAGGGAACGCAGGTCGTCGGCGTTGCCGCGGCGCACGGCGGGGCCGGTGGCCTTGCCCGGTACCTCGTCCGGGGCGTACTCCACCGCACGCACGACCTGCCACGGCTGCTGTGCCGCGCCCTCCTCGGGTGCCGGGGCGCCCGGCGCGTCGAGCACCAGTACCGTCGCCGGAGGGTGCGCGCCGACGGACCGCCGGGGGGAGAGTTCCCAGCGCGCGGTCCACACGGCAGCCGTCTCGTCCCGCTCCGCCTCCGGTGCCGGGTCGGCCGGCGTCGTGCCACCCGGCAGGACCAGGGCGGACGACGGCAGCCAGTACGGCACGCGCTCGAACGGGTAGGGGGGCAGCGGAGTGCGGCGCGCGGCGGGCAGCAGCACCGGCCACTCCAGGTCCGCTCCCTGGACCCACAGCCGGGCCAGGGTGTTCAGCTCGCCCCGGGCGGCCAGCGAGGCCAGGAAGTCCTGGCCGCCGGGCGTGTCCCCGAACAGGCCGGTGAGCGGACCGCCCCGCACCAGCCGCCCGGTGTGCACCGGGCCGGAGCCGTCCTCGGTGCCCTCGGCGATCCGGTCCAGCAGGTTGAGCAGTTCCTCGCGGCCCCGTGCGGTGAACGCGGCGCGCACGTCCAGGGGCTCACGGCCGACCCGCAGGGTGTGGGCCACGTCGGTGAGCCGGACGGACCGTCCGGGTCCGCGCAGATGGCCGGCCAGTCTCCGCGCGGTGGCGCGCAGTTGCTGGTCCGTACGGGCCGACAGCACGTACAGCTCGGTACGCACGGCGTCCTCCTCCTCGTCCCTGGACGGCTGCTCGTACGCCTCGACGACGAGATGCGCGTTGACGCCGCCCGCGCCGAAGGAACTCACGCCCGCGCGCAGCGGAGGGGTACTGCCGTCCGCCTCCACGCCCACCGGCTCCCACGGCGCGGCCGCGGTCTGCAGCCGGAACGGACCGCCGTCCAGCTTGATGAACGGGTTGGGCGTCCCGGCGTGCGGCGTGGGCGGCAGCGTGCGGTGCTTGAGCTGCAGGAGCACCTTCGTCAGGCCGGCGATGCCGGCGGCGGGCTCCAGATGGCCGATGTTCGCCTTCACGCTGCCGAGGGCGCAGCTGCCGGCCTGCTCCCGCTCGCCGAACGCCCGCGTCAGTGCCCGCACCTCGATCGGGTCGCCCAGCGAGGTGCCGCTGCCGTGCGCCTCCACGTAGCCGACGGTGGTCGGGGCCACGCCCGCCTTGCGCAGTGCCTGCGACACCAGTGCCGCTTGTGCCTCCGGACTGGGCACGGTGAACCCACTGGTGCGGCCCCCGGAGTTGACGGCGGTGCCGCGGATGAGGCCGTGGACGTGGTCGCCGTCGGCGAGCGCCCTCGACAGCGGTTTCAGCAGGACCGCCCCGGTTCCCTCGCCCATGACGAAGCCGTCGGCGCCCTCGGCGAACGGACGGCACACCCCGGCCTTCGACAGCATCCCCATCTGCGCGTACTGGATGTGCCGCATGGGGTGCAGGACAAGGTTCACACCGCCCGCGATCGCGACCGCCACCTCGCCGCGGCGGATGGCCTCGCAGGCCAGGTGCAACGCCACACCGGAGGCGGAGCAGGCGGTGTCCACCACCATGCTGGGGCCCGTCAGGTCCAGGAAGTGGGAGACACGGTTGGCGATGGCATAGGTGTCGGCGTACGGGTAGGGGGAGCGGCCGGTGGCCGCGCCGTTGGCGCTGAGGGTGCGGTAGTCGTCGGCCATGGCACCCACGTACACGCCCGTGTTCCGCTCCAGCGTGTGCCGGTCGTAACCGGCATCCTGGACGGCCTCGACAGCCGTCTGCAGGAAGAGCCGCTGCTGGGGGTCCATCTGCTCGGCGTCGCGCGGGGCGATGCCGAAGTACAGCGAGTCGAAGTCGGCGATCCCGTCGAGGAAGTTTCCGACGCCGCTGTACGTGCGGCCCTGTCCGCCCTCGGGATGGTGGACCGCGGAGTGGTCCCAGCGGTCGGAGGGCACGGGCCGGGCCGTACTGCGGCCGTGCAGCAGGTTCTCCCAGAGTTCGTCGAGGCTGTCCGCCCCCGGATAGCGGCCGGCCAGGCCGATGACGGCGACGGGCTCCGCCGCGGCGGCGGCAGGAGGGCCCGGCACGACCGGAGCCGCCGAGGGGGCCGGTGCCGTGCGTCGCGCGGCGGAGGGCCGGGACGGCGCGGGGGCGGGCCTCGTCTCGTCCGGCGCGTCAGCGGTCCCCTCGGCGGTCTCCGGACCGGTCAGCACCGCGGCGATGTCGCCGAGCGTCCGGTGCTCGAAGAACAGCGTCTTGGGCAGGGGCCCGTACCGCTTCTCCAGACGGATGATCGCGTCCACGACGGCCAGCGAGGTCATGCGGATGGCTTCGAGCGGTGTGCGCGGGCCGATGTCCGCGAGGGGCAGGCCGAGGACATCGGCGACGACCGAGCAGACGGCTTCGCATGCCTCGGTGAGGCTGCCGGTGACGGGCACGGGAGGTTCCACGGCGGCGTCCTTCGCGGCGGGGGCCGTGAGCCGCGCGGAGGGCCGGGTGGCGCGCAGCACGGTCGCGAGCGGTTCGCTGTCCTGGGCCAGGTCGACCAGCGCCCGGCGGCGCACGCCGTCGCGCACGGCTGCGTCGGACGGCCTGGTCCGCGGCTTCCCGGCGGCCCCGGACTCCGGCGCCGGCTCCGCGTCCTCCGGCTCGAACGCCACGTCGGCCACTGCGGACACCGGTGCCCGGTACTCGATGCGGCCGTCCTCGCCGGGGGCGGCGAACGGGCCGAGCACCGAATCGAAGAAGTGCCGTACCGGAGTGTTGCGCTCGCTCGGCACGTACGGGACCACCAGCTCGGCCACCCCCGCCTCGGCCAGCTCACGGGCCACGGCGGAGAGGAACGCGTGCTCCACGCCACGCCCCAGCACCCGGCAGCTCATCAGGAAGGTGTCCAGGACAGCGTGGGTCCCGTCGGCGTCCTCCCGGGTGATGGCGAGGCCCACCAGACCGTAGTCGCCGAAGCGGTCCCTGGCGTGGGCGGTGCGGACGCGCACCACCGGGTCGGCGAGCAGGGCCTGCATCTCCGGCTCGCCGCGGCGGACGGTGGACAGGTTGAACTGGTTGGTGCGGTAGGTCAGCTGGGACATCCGCGGATACTGCTCGGGCGCCGGCGGCGCGACGTCCACCGACAGCTCCAGGCCGGCGATGAAGTCCGCGAACGAGGAAGCGTTGCGGCGCAGCGCGTCCCGCTCGCCGCGGGCCCGGTAGAAGTCGGTGCGCCGGCGGTCCTCGTCGGTGACGGTGAGTCGGTCCAGGGACCAGATGCGGTCCAGGAAGGCGGGCACCGCGTCGCCGTCCTCGGGCAGTTGCAGTGCCAGGACCTCCGGGTGGGCGGCGCGGACCGCCGCGACCTCCACCGGGTTGTCGTCGAGGAAGACGAAACTGTCCAGGCCCAGGTCGAGTTCCGCGGCCAGCGAGACGATGCTGAGCGCCTTCGGGTCCCAGTTCACCCGGCGCGCGGTGATGTGCTCGGGGCGCAGCGGCATGTCCTCGCGCACGGACAGCGTCTCGTCGACGTCTGCCGCCTCGTTCTTACTGGCCAGGCAGATCAGCACACCCTCGCGCTGCCGGGCCACCGCCCACTCCTGCACCGCTCGGTGGGGTGCGTCCAGCCGCACCCCGTGCGGGCCGTCTTCGCCGACGACCCCTCCCCACAGTGTGTTGTCGCAGTCGAGCACGATCACCTTCGACGGCGCGGTCAGCACGCTGTGCGCGGCCCGTGCCACCCCGGCGGCCAGGGCGGCATATCCCTCACGGGTGAACGGGATGTGTGCCGCCGCGTCACGGGCCCGGTCGTAGTTGGTCTCCCCGGCCGGGACGGTCCCGCCTGCCCAGCGCTCCCGGCGGATGACGTGCACGCCGGGGACACCGGCGAGCTGCCGGGCGATCAGCTCCTCGGCGCAGGTCAGTTCGGCGTCCCGGCCGCGGCCGTCGGCGTGGTCGGGCGACGCCGGGCACAGCAGCACCAGCACGGGGACCGAGCTCCGCGTGGCGTGGGCGCGCACCGCGTCGGAGAACTCCTGTGCCGTTCGCTCGCACTCGCCCTCGGGCCAGTCCTGCGTCCGGACCAGCACCGCCTTGACCCCCCGCTCAACGGAGGTGAACACGCCCTCGGGAGAGAGCAGTTCCTGGAACACCTGCGCGTAGTCGGCCGGCCGCACGCCGAGCCCGAGTCCCAGCCGGTCGCACCAGTGCTGCAGTGGTTCCAGCAGCGGGTCGAGGGTGAACGTGGCGACGAGGCCGAGATCGGGGGAGCGCGGCTCGGCGGCATCGGGTGAGCCCGCGGCATCGGGGGGCGCGGGGGCGGCCTTGGCCGTGCCGACGGGGAGGACGGCCCCGCCACGGGCCGGACCGGCGTCCTGGCCGGGTGCGGCGAGCGCCGTACCGTCCTCGGCGAAGGACAGCACGTCGACGGTGCCCGGCGCCATGGGCGCCGCCAGAGCGCGGGCCACGGCCGCCGCGACCGGTTCGACGGCGGCGCCCCGGTCGTCCCCGAGCGGTGTGGCCGTCATGGCGGTACGCAGCCTGGGCGGGCGGGCGATCAGCCAGGACGCCCGGGGGTGTTCGGCCGCCGCCGCGTGGACGAGGCCCTCGACCGCGGACTTCGCCGTGACATACGCCGACCAGCCGGGCGGTGGAGAGGCCGTCCACGCGCTCGACACCGCCACCACGCGGCCGCCGCGCCGGGCGACCTCGGCCGCAAGACCGGCCAGCGGTTCACGGGTCAGGGCGAGCGCCCGGCCGACGTGGTCCGCGGCGCGCCGGGACGTGGCCGGCTCCAGCGGCAGTTCGGCCGGTGTGGGGCACGCGTTGAGCACCAGCAGGTCCAGGCCGCCGTGCTCGGCGCGGATCCGGTCGCGGGCCGCGGCGACCCAGGCGGCGTCGGCGGCGTCACCGGGCAGCAGGCGGATGCGGCCGCCCGCATCGCCGACGCGTTCGGCGGCCGCCGCCGCGTCCGCGGCACTGCGATGGAAACCGGCGTAGACCTCGGCACCCTGCAGCGCCAGTGCCTGGGTGATCGCCGCTCCCAGCCCACGGCTCGCCCCGACGACCAGGGCCGTGCGCCCGGCCAGGGGGGTGTCGTCCGGCAGCAGTCCGGTGAGTACCGACACGTCACCCGTGGGGACATCCGCGCGGTGGAAGGCGCGTACGGCAGCCTCGGCACGTACCCCGAGTGCCTTCGCCCCGCCTGTGAGCCGCAGCATCCGGAACCGTTCCTGCACTTCGGCCACTTCGGCGTGCGCGGTGAACTCCCCGTGGTCGTCGGCCGCCTCGAACACCACGTCGAAGTCGGACAGCAGCGCGGCCTGGCCGGGTGCCTCCATCCCCACCAGGTAGCTGATCCAGGCCAGGACACCCACCGGTACGGGGCCCAGACCGCGCTCTCGGAGGCCGAGTTCCCCGACCAACCGCCCGATGCCGTCCCAGCGGGGTACGTACCCCTCGCCCAAGGAGAGCCCGGGGGTGAACTCACCGAGTCCGGCCCTGCGCGGCTGCCGGCTGGCCGACGTGCCGGCGCCTTCGGGCGCCGCGCCCGCATCGGGCCCGGGGCCGTCACGGAACTCCGCGGTGACCTCCAGCAGTGTGCGGCTGCCGTCGCGGAGCCGGACCACCGCCCGCTCGGCCGTATCGTCGACGACCTCGCACGTGTAGTCCTGCTCCACGTACACGGGCGCCT
Source organism: Streptomyces rubellus (assembly GCF_036323805.1). Taxonomy (NCBI): domain Bacteria; kingdom Bacillati; phylum Actinomycetota; class Actinomycetes; order Kitasatosporales; family Streptomycetaceae; genus Streptomyces; species Streptomyces rubellus. Next base: position 215,184 of record NZ_JAZDCX010000009.1, on the reverse strand, counting down.
GGAACCGCGCGGAGATCCGGGCGGGGCTGCGACCGGGCCGCGGCGCCAGACCGGACAGGGCGAGGAGCGTGCCGAGCACCCCGTAGACGACGGGCTCGCCGAAGGCCGTGCGCCGTGCGTAGTTGCTGTCGACGTGCAGCGGGTTGTCATCGGCACTGGCATGCCGGAACGTTTCGACCACGGCGGCGGAGGCCCGCACCCGGGTCGGCGTCGTGTGGTCTTCCATGACTGCCTCTCGACTCACTCGCTCGTGGGGTTCATGCGGTGGAGGACAGCGCCCGCCGGTGGGTCCTGATCTGCGCGACGAGACCGGTCAGCACCTGGCCGGGGCCGATCTCGCGGAACTCCGGCTCCGGGCGGTCCAGCAGGTGCTCGACGCTCTCGGCCCAGCGCACCGGCGACGCGATCTGGCGGATCAGCAGGTCGGCGGGGTCGTCCGTGGCGTACGGCCGTGCCGTCACGTTCGAGATGACGTCGATGCGCGGTGACGCCAGCCGGTACTGCGCCAGGAAGGTGCCGAACTCGGCGGCGGCGTCGGCCATGTAGCGGGAGTGGAAGGCTCCGCCCACGTTCAGCGGCACGACGGCCTTCGCCTCCTCGCCGAAGACGTCCCGGAGCCCGGCGATGTCGTCCCGGGGCCCGGAGACGACGGTCTGGCCCGGGGCGTTGAGATTGGCGACGTCCACCGTGGGCGCCCGCTCGGTGAGGATTTCGCGGATCCGGTCCGCGTCGACCCCCATGATCGCGGCCATGCCGCCCTCGGGTGCCTGCGCCATCAGTTCGCCGCGCCGTACGACGATCTCCAGGCCGGTGAGGAAGTCGAAGGTACCGGCCGCGAACAGCGCCACGTACTCGCCGAGGCTGTGCCCGGCGACGGCGTCCGGCACACGGCCCGTCTCCCGGACGGCCTCCAGATAGGAGAGGGCGTTCACGACGTACATGGCGGTCTGCGTGTTCCGGGTGTCGGTCAGCTCCCGGGCGGAGGCGTTCAGGCACAGGTCCGTGATCGACCGGTCGAGCACCGAGTCGGCCTGGCGGACCAGGTGGGGGAACTTCAGGAACAGCTCCCGGCCGATTCCCGGGCGATGCGAGCCCTGGCCGGGGAACACATGGATGAGCGTCATGTCCGGGTCTCCAAGGGGCGTAGGGGCACTAGGCCGCGGCGAAGGGCTGGGACGAGGAGGTGAGGCGGGCGACGCGGGAGAGCAGCTCCGCGGCGCCGGTCATGATCAGTCGGGCGAGATCGTCGGGGTGGCGGTTGCGCCAGTGCTCCCGGGGCGTTCCGCGCAGCCGCTCGTTGAGGGCACCGAGCGCCGGGCCGCACGGGATCTGGAAGTCGACCCGATGGTCCGTGTCGCCCTCCAGCGCGACCCGGGTGGCTTTCGCGAAGTACCAGGTGAAGACCAGGGCCATCCGGCGCTTGGGGTCCTGCTCGGCACGCTCGACGATCGCCGGGCGGGTGGCCGCGTAGCGGGCCCTGACCTCCTGCCACACCTCCTCGAAGGTGCGGCCGAGGATCCGGCGCTGTACGTTGTCGGCGGTGTCGGGGTCGAGCTCGTCCAGCGAACCGTGCCGGAGCCACAGTTCGTACAGCTTGTTGGCGCGTGCCGGGAAGAACAGCCCCCGCCGCAGGACCTGGGCCTTGGTGCCCATCTCGAACATGTCACCGGCCGGGACCAGTGCGGTGTCCTGCACCTGGGCGCGTTGCAGAAGGTCCTTCGCGGTGTCCGAGGTGCCCGCCTCCGCGGTGCACTGGTTGATGCTGCCGGTCAGCACGAAGCCGGCGCCCATGACGAACGCGGCGGCCGCCGCCTCGGGAGTGCCGATCCCGCCCGCCGCCCCGATCCGTACCCGCCCGGCCGGTGCGTGTGTCATGGCCGCCCGGTCGCGCAGGGTCAGCATGGCCGGCAGCAGGGCGGTCATCGGCCGCTGATCGGTGTGCCCGCCCGAGTCGGCCTCGGCGCACAGGTCGTCGCACATGGTGATGGACGGGGCGAGTCCGGCCTCCTGCGGAGTGATGCGGCCGGCGTCGGCGAGGGCATGGACGATCCCGGCCGGAGGCGGGGCCAGGAACGCCTCCGCCACCTCCTGACGCGAAACCTTGGCCATGACCCGGTTCGGGGTGCGCACGGTGCCGTCGGGCGCGCGGTGCGCTCCTGACAGGCGGTAGCGGACGAGGGCTGGGGTGATCTGCACGAACGACGCGGCCTCGACGCGCCGTACGCCGTGCGCGAGAAGTGCGTCGACCGTGCGCTCCTCGCGCTCCGGGCGGGAGGACAGCAGGTTGACGCCGAAGGCGCGGTGGTCGCCGAGTTCGGCACGGATGCGGCGCAGCGACGCGTCGAGTTCGTTCTCGCCGAGACCGCCGGCGCCGAAGTAGCCCAGGAGCCCGGCGCGTCCCATCCGGACGACCAGCTCCACGGACGCGATGGCCTTGTACATCGAGCCCGAGGCGTAGGCGTAGGCGACGCCGTGGTCGGCGCGGAAACCGGCACTGCCGAGATCCTCTGGCCGCAGGCCCGAGCCGAGTGGCAGGGCTGTGATCCGTGTACCTGACGTACCGTCGCGCGAGAGCACGGAAGTCCTCCAAGGCATGGGTGGGTGACGGCCCTCCCGCGCTCGCAGGGGGAAGGCGTGTGAACGGTGGAGCACGCGGTGTCAGGGGTGGCCGGGTTCGTGCAGCACGAACCGCGGTTCCTCGCCGCGTCGGCGGCCGATGCACACAGCGGCGTGGAAGTCGGCCGGAACCTTGACGAAGTCATAGACCCAGTGGTCGGGCCGGTCCGCCAGGGAGGGCTTGAGGACGAGCTGCGGACTGCGGCCGTCGGGGAAGAGGAAGGAGATGTCGTGCAGCGGCAGCGAGATTCCCTGCCCGCGTGCCTTGGCGTAGGCCTCCTTGAAGACCCATACGTCCAGGAACCGGCTCCTCCAGGCACGTGCGGGCAGGCGGCGCAGTTCCTCCATCTCCGGCTCGGACATCACCCGGTGGATCAGGTCGGGCAGAGAGATGCGTGCGTCGCGCTTCTCGACGTCCACCCCGATGGGACGCTCCCGGGTGATGCCGAGGAGGCACATTCCCTGCGAGTGCGACAGATTGAAGTCGAGATCGACGCCCAGCCGGTGGTGGACGGCCGGCTTGCCGAACTCGTTGAACTCGAATTCCCATTCGTCCGGTGTGATGTCGGCGTACTCGGACAGGCAGCGCCGCAGCAGCGACCGTGCCACGACGAACTGAGCGCGGTCCTGGGCGAAGTAGAACTGGTCGGCCCGGTTCCGTTCCTCGGGGGAGAGGAGCGACTCGTGCTCGCGCAGTCGGCGGGGCTCGCCATCCGGCCCTGCGGAGGACGCGAGCCACAGGTGCACGTCGGTCCTGCTCAACGTGACGTGGGATTCCCTGGTCATGGTCCCTCGGTGCTCTCCGGGCCCGGCGCGGGTGCGGCCGTGGCCCTGAAGACGTGGCCGGCGGTGGACGGGCGTCCCCGGGGGCGGGCCCGGGGACGCCGGACGGATGGGGGCCGGATCAGGCGGGCGCTGAGTTGCGGTGTGCGTCGAAGACGTCGAAGACGCCTTCGAGCTTGTGCGAGATGACGCCGTACAGCGTCTCCATGCGCTTCAGACGCTCCAGGCGCTCCTCCGGCTGGTCCTTGAGCACCTCGAGGCCGTGCTGGACGGCCGCGTGGAACTCGGGGATCCGGCGGAAGGAGTGCTCCACGGCGTTCGGCCATGCGCTGTCGTTGAGCGTGATGTAGTAGTCGTCGGTACCGGGGATCTCCTCACGGGTGTACACGCCCGGCGGGATGAGCAGGTCGGCGATCCAGTCCACCGGCTCGCGGGGGATGCCCAGCGTCTTGGCGATCTCGTTGGCACTCTGCTTCGCCGGGTAGTTGATGATCATCCAGCCGATGACATAGCCGCGCTCCCACTCCATCCCGTCGGTGATGTGGTAGTGCTCGGCGATCCTGTGAACGAAGGACTTCTCGGCCTCGGTGAGGGTGGAGCGCTCCGGTATGGCGCCCGCAATCTTTTCGGTCATGCCCTCAAGTATTGAAGTGAAGATGTGCGGGTCAAGGCTTCCGGGAGCGGCTCCACAGGTGCTCCGGTAAGGCTTCTGGTTTCTTTTTTGAAGTTTTCTGATGGCTTGACCAGCGCGGATTCGGTGGGTTGGCAATGATCTGCAGTTTTTCTTACATTCCGCTTTTCTGTTCTCTGTGGTGGTGATGGGAGAGTTCTCGCGAAGAGTTCTCCGAGATTTGCCGCAGTCCGTCGCGATGCCGCGACCCCGGATGTGCGGCAAGCCCCCGGGAGCGCCGAACTGTCCGGGGCGGGTGCGGGCCGGTGTTTCCCGTTCCCGCCATCGGAAGGTCAGGTGGACGCGCTCGCCGTACTGGGCTCCGCCGGTTCGGGCGGGCCGTGGTTGGTCAGGCGCAGAACCCGCCGGTTGAGAGCCGTGAAGGGCTGGATCAGCCCGTCGACGAAGACGAGGAGGCACGGCGTGCCGACGCCGGCGGAGCGCCCGAGGAGGAAGCCGGGACCGAGCAGCACGGTTTCGATGCCGGCTTGGACACCCGGAACGGCCACTTCCAGTGACGGGTCATGGAGGTGGCGATGAGGTCCGTGGCGCGCATGCCGATGCCGCTCATGATGACCAGGGCCGAGTCGTAGGCGCACAGGGAGAAGGCCGCGAACGGAGCCGCGACCGGCCGGTGCCGGTTCCACAGGGACCACACCGCGATGCACACCGCGGCGATGGCTGCCTGCGCGACGCCGATGGTGACCGCGACGTGTTCCTTGATGCCCAGTGCGAGGACGTCCAGTGGATCGGTGCCGAGGTCCAAGTGGATGAACAGCGTCGCTCCGGCGGTGAAGACGACGCGGCCGGCCAGGTAGGTGCCGAGCCGCTTCGCCAGGGCACTCGGCGGCGGGACGGTGAACAGGGCGGGTAGGCGAGACACGCGAGGCCCTTTGGAGCGGAGTTGACGGACTGCCGCACTCGCCATAACCGTACGAATTGCAATGAAAGCCTGATATCAGACAAATATCAGAAAAATACGGACAATCCCTAAGGGCTGCGCAAGGCGAGGCGCAGGGTCGGGGTGGGAGTGCCTGCGGGCGCTGGACCGGGGAGTTTCCCATGTTCGAGGTATGCTGAACTAATGGAACAGGTTGCACGAGGCAGAGCAGCTGCCACCGAGGAGGAACTCGCTTTTGTCGAGGAGGCCGCGATCAGCCTTGAGCGGCAGGGGCTGTTCCGTATGGCGGGGCGGGTTCTCGCCTGGCTGCTCATCTGTGATCCGGCGGAGCAGACGGCCGGGGATCTGGTCGAGGTGCTGCAGGCCAGCAAGGGCTCGGTCAGCGCCGCGACCCGATTCCTGGTACCCAGCGGAATGGTCGAGAAGATCTCCCGCCCCGGCGAGCGCCGCGACTACTACCGGATCAAGGAAGGTGTGTGGCCGGCCCTGGCCAAGAGCCAGGCCGAGCACTACCAGTCATTCGTCGACATCACGGAGCAGGGTCTGCGGATCCTCGAAGGCGCTCCGGAGCGGCGCAAGGAGAGGTTGCTGACGATGCACGACTTCTACGCGTGGCTGGCCAGGGAGATGCCGCTGCTGTGGAAGCGGTGGGAGGAGGAGCAGGGGGCCCAGAGCACGGACCGCGGCGCCTGACGGATGAGCCGTTCTCTGGTCACGTCGATGATGGCCCAGGTCTCCTCCGGATGCCGCACGCGGTGCGTGCCGTCGAAATAAACCTTCCCCACGCGTCCCTCCTCCCGTCCATGGACCTGTACTTCAGCATCGACTGCGCCGCGAAAAGCAGTGGGCAGGCTATGGGAAGGCAGGGGAAGCGATTCGGCAAAGCCTTGCAAGCAGGCCCGGAGGATTTTGTGAAGGAATCGGCAGGCGTAGTGCGGAGGAAGGACGGTGAACTGTCGTCCACGCAGGTCAGGCTCATGTTTCGAGGGGAGGACGAAGACGGCTGAGGGACTGGTCCGGGGCGTACGGAGGGCAGGACGCCGGTGCTCCGTCCCTCCACAGCCGGTGAGGGGAACGAGGGACAGGGAGAACGCCTCCCGCCCCGGTCCGGGAAGCCCGGGGACGAGCTGCCCGAGATCCTGGAGCCGGGGACGGAGGGAAACGAGAGCGACACCGGCTCGGTCCGGGCGCCCGTGGCCGGAGCGCGAGCGGCTCCCGTCCTGTCGTGACGGTTCCCGTTCCGCACCGCGCTCCGGGGCGGGACTCCCGGCTGCCGTCGCCCCGCACCGTCCCGAGCCGGAGCGACGTATCACGTCGGACCAGACACGCACGGGAGTGGGCACGGCCGGCTCGGTCCTCTCCGGCGGCAGGCACGTACGCCGCCTGGCGCCGCGGCGTGCCGCGGCTGTGCACGACCCCGGAAGCGGCCGGGGGTCGGCTCCGACACGCCGCATGATCAGCCTCCGGTCCGGTGCATCCGCGCCGAAGGTGTACCAGACGTCGTCATGTCGTCCGGGAGGGTGCGGTGTCCGGTGAAGGAGGTGGCGACGTCGGGCACGGCAGAGGCCGACGGAGTCGCGCACCCGGCCGATCGCGTCTTGGCGGTCGCGGAGCCCGGCACCACCAAGCCGGGTCACCGCCCGGACCGCTCAGCCGCCGCGAGAGTGCGGGAACCCGCCGCCGAACTCCCCGCGGAGCGGCCCCGGCACGGGGGAGTCTGCCTCGGCTGAGTGATGCGATCCCGGCCGGTACGCGCCGCGCGGTGACCGGTGGCCCCGGTGCGGGGCGGATCGCCTCCGATGGTGCCCTGCCCGGTGACCCGGTGGGTGCGGCGAGGTACTCGGCGGCGGCAACGGCCGGGGAGGCGACCCGCCGTGCGCCGCTCCACGGAACAGCGGGACGGCCCCTCGGCACGCTGTTCCGTGGAGCGGCGCACGGGACGGACCTGCCGTGGCTCCAGGGCCGCTTTCCGTGTGCGCCCGGTGCCGCAGCCGACCGGTCGGCCCATCCGGGGTCCGCCGGGGACGGCAGGCGATGACCTCCCGAGGCGTCGGCTGGGGCGTCGGTCCACCGGCGCACGGCACGCGCCAGGCACGTGCTGATGGCGATCGCGGCAGCCGACGACACGGCGAAGCCGGCCCACCGGGTCTCGAACCAGAGGCCGTTGACGGTGGCGAGCCCGACGAGATATCCGGCCCACACCAGGCCACCCACCGCCGACCAGCGCAGGTAGCGCACCCGAAGGTCCGGGTCCGTGCCGAGTGCCATACCGAGCACGGTGCGACCGGCCGGGACGAAACGCGCGGCCAGGGCGGCGCTCCCGAGCCGCTCGCCCACCGCGCGCCGGAACCACCGCGCGGCAGAGTCCACCGAGGCGTGCCGGGCGAGAAGGTCCTCCGTCCGGGAGGAGCCGCGGCGGGCGAGGGCGACAAGCAGGAAGTCGCCGAGGAAGGAAGCCGCTGCCACGGTGAGCAGCAGGAGCACCAGGGGGACGGTTCCCTGTCCCAGAAAGAGCAGCGAAGCGGCGATCACCAGGCTGCCGCTGGGCAGGAACGGCAGGAATACGTCGCACGCGACCGCCAGCACGGCGATGGCGGCGACGAGTCCGGGATCGAAAGCGAGGTCGACCGGTCCGATCTGCATGAACTGATCGTATCGAATGTTCAGATATTATTGAACACAATATGGTTCCGCAACCACGGCACCCCCGCCGCCTGCCGACGTTGCCCTGGCATGTCCCTCCGGTCCACGTTCGCCTTCGCGCTGCTGGGCTGGGGTCCCGGTCGGCTGCAGGAGGCCGTACAGCCCCTTGCGTCACCCTGACCGGCCAGGTGCCAGGTGCCAAGTCAGGGGCACCGCGCCGGCGGTGCCCCTCGGTCCGGCGGTCCGCTAACGTAGTGACTTAAGTTCGATTGCCGGGCAGCGGTCCATCACCATGTCCAGACCGGCCGCGCGGACGCGCTCCCAGGCCGTCTCGTCGACCACGCCGAGCTGGAACCAGACCGCCTTGGCCCCGATCTCCACCGCCTCGTCCGCGATGCCGCCCGCCGCCTCGGAGTTGACGAACACGTCCACCACGTCCACCGGGAAGGGGATCTCCGACAGCGAGGCGTAACCCTGCTCGCCGTGGACCGTCTCCGCCTTCGGGTGGACGGGCACGATCCGTTTGCCGAAGCGCTGGAGGACCTGGGCCACGCCGTAGGCCGCCCGGTTCCGGTTGGAGGACAGGCCGACCACCGCCCAGGTGTCGCCGGTGGCGGTCAGGATCCTGCGGACTGTCTCTGCGTCTCCGTACATGTCCGGCTCAACCGGCGGCCCTGCCGGGCCATTCCCGGGCGCACGGCCTAGGCTGGGCCGGATGCGGGAGCAGTATGTGACGGTCGCCGGCGAGGGTGTGCACGAGACCGAGGTCAACCGGTCGCGTTTCATCTGCACGCTCGCCCCGGCCGCCACCGAGGAGGAGGCGCAGGCGTTCGTCGCGCGGGTGCGCGCCGGGCACGCGGACGCCACCCACAACTGCTGGGCCTACGTCATCGGCGCCGACGCGGGGGTGCAGCGGGCGAGCGACGACGGTGAGCCCGGCGGCACGGCGGGCGCCCCCATGCTCCAGATGCTGCTGCGCCGCGAGGTGCGCTACGCGGCCGCGGTCGTCACCCGCTACTTCGGCGGGGTGAAACTGGGCGCGGGCGGGCTGATCCGTGCCTACGGCGGCGCGGTCGGCGCGGCCCTCGACGCGCTGGGCACCGTCACCCGGCGGCGGATGCGGCTGGTCACCGTCACGGTGGACCACCAGCGGGCGGGGCGTGTGGAGAACGAACTGCGCACCGGTGGCCGGGAGGTACGGGAGGTGCGCTACGGCGCCGAGGTCACCATCGAGCTGGCGCTGCCCGAGAGCGGGCTCGATGCCTTCCGCGCCTGGCTCGCGGACACCACCGCGGGAACCGCCCGGCTTCAGCCGGGCGGCGAGGTGTACGGAACCGCCTAGGCGCCCCCCGCCGACTGCCACGGGGGCGGCGTATGTGTTTGAGACAGTTTCGGCGGCGTGAAGCCCCGCCGAACCCGCAGGTCGACGGTGTGACGGCCGGTGGCGGAGGTGGGCGGCCGGCTTCGGCGCGCCGCGGTGGGCGTCTGTGGAGCGGGAGTGCCGCCACCGGGTCTTCAACGGTTGCGGACGGAAACCTGACCAAATGTTCACTGGCGCTTCACGTGTCTTGTGTGAACCGCGCGTCGCAAGTGGCCGCAGCTTGGGTGAACGGCAGCCAAAATCGGCAAACGTGTTCTAGTCTTCACTCTCGGTACGGAGACGACTGCAAAGCCGACAGTGTCGTCGGCCGAGTGGGGAGGAAGGGGCGCACCGCCGAACAGTAGGGGGGCAGGGGATTGTCCGAAGCTGCCGGATCGCGGGTCATCGAGTCACCCGCGGACTTAGCCGAGCCGTTCCGCGTCCGGGTGCGCGAGCGGGGGAGAAAGAGGAGACCGGGGGCGGACCGGCGCCTGCCGGTGATGCTGGCGGTGGACCTGCTGGGCGCCGCCGTGCCGGCCGGTGCGCTGTGCGCGATGGCGAATCTGCCGCATCCGCTGTGGACGGGGACGCTGATCGGCGCGGCCTGGCCGCTGACCGCGGCGCTGCGGAAACGCTACGCCGCCGGTTCGCTGGGCGAGAGCGGCGCGGTACTGCCGGTCGTCCGGGACTGGCTGGTGATGCTGGGTGTGCTCGCCGCGGTGTGTGTCGCGGCGCGGATCGAGGTCCCGGTCGCGAGATGGCTGCTCGCGCTCCTGCCGTGCCTGGTGCTGACCGCCGCCCACCGCAGACTGGTGTTCCGGCGCACCCTGGCCCGGCGGCGCAACGCCCGGGGGCTGCGGCGGGTGCTGGTGGTGGGCGAGGCGACGGCCGTCGACGGCATCCTGGCACGGCTGGCCGCCCGCACCGACAACCAGTACCTGGTGGTGGGCAGTTGCGTGACCGGGGACGGGGCCGCCGACACCGGGCTGCCCGCGTCCGTCCGGCTCCCCGGCGATCCGGGAGGCGGAAAGGACGCCGACACCGTCCTGCGGTGCGCGACGGAGCTCGACGCCGAGCTGGTCTTCGTCGCCCCGGGCGGGCGGATCTCCGGGGACTGGTTGCGGCGGCTGGCCTGGGCGCTCCACGGCAACGGCCTGGAGCTGGCGGTCCTCCCGGGCCTGTTCGACGTCTCGCGGCACCGGGTGCGGCTGGCCGGGGCCGCGGGGCTGACCGTGCTGCACGTCGCCCCGGCGGCGCGCCACGGGCTGCCGGCACTGCTGAAGCGGGCCACCGACGTGGTGGGGGCGCTGCTGCTGTCCGTGCTGCTGGCGCCCCTCCTGCTGACGGTGGCGGTGGCGGTACGGCTGTCCTCCCCGGGGCCGGTGCTCTACCGGCACGTCCGCGTCGGCCGCGGCCGGGTGCCGTTCCGGATGTGGAAGTTCCGCACGATGGTGAACGACGCCGACCGGATGCGCCGGGAGAAGGAGGTGCCGAACGAGCACGACGGCGCGATGTTCAAGCTGGAGCGGGACCCCCGGGTCACGCCGCTGGGCCGGTTCCTGCGCCGTTACTCCCTGGACGAGCTGCCGCAGCTGTACAACGTGCTGGCCGGCCACATGTCGCTGGTGGGGCCGCGCCCGCCGCTCCCGGACGAGGTGGAGCAGTACGACGACACCGCGCTGCGCCGGCTCGCCGTCAAGCCCGGTATCACCGGATTATGGCAGGTCAGCGGGCGGTCGGACCTGTCGTGGGACGAGACCGTCGCGCTCGATCTGAGCTATGTGGACAACTGGTCCTACGCCCGGGACATCGACGTCCTGGCCCGTACGTTCCGGGCCGTGGTGAGCGGCCGTGGAGCCTACTGACGCCCCGGGCTCCGGACCGGTCCGGAGCCCGGGGCGGACCTCACACCGGTTCCGGGGCGCCCCGCCAGGCCCGGTAGGTCGCGGCGACGCCCTCGGCGAGGCCGATCGAGGGGGACCAGCCCAGCGCTCGTATACGGCCGGTGTCCAGCAGTTTGCGCGGGGTGCCGTCGGGCCGGGCCGGGTCGAAGGCGATCCGGCCGCCGTACCCCACCACCGAGGCCACCAGTTCGGCCAGTTCGCGGATGGTGAGGTCCTCGCCGCAGCCGACGTTGACGGGCTCGTCGCCGTCGTAGCGGCGCAGCAGCACCTCGCAGGCCGCGGCCAGGTCGGCCACGTGCAGGAACTCGCGGCGCGGGGTGCCGGTGCCCCACAGCACGACCTCCGCCAGCCCCTGCTCCCGTGCCTCGTGGAAGCGGCGGATCAGGGCGGGCAGGACATGCGAGGTCTCGGGGTCGAAGTTGTCGCCCGGACCGTAGAGGTTGGTCGGCATCGCCGAGACGAAGGAGGCGCCGAACTGCTGCCGGTAGGACTGGATCTGGACGATTCCGGCGATCTTGGCGAGCGCGTAGGCCCGGTTCGTCGGCTCCAGCGGGCCGGTCAGCAGGGCGTCCTCGGTGATCGGCTGCGCGGCGTGCCGGGGGTAGATGCAACTGGAGCCGAGGAACAGCAGCCGCCGCACCCCGGCGGCGTGGGCACCGGAGACCACCGAGAGCTGGATGCGGAGGTTGTCCTCCAGGAACGGGACGGGATACGTGCTGTTCGCCATGATCCCGCCCACCTTCGCGGCGGCCAGCACCACGGCGTCGGGCCGGGCCTCGCGCAGGTACGCGGCGGTGGCGGCGCCGTCGCGCAGGTCGAGCTCGGTGCGGGTGCGGGTGAGCACCTCGTAGCCGCCGCGGGACAGGTGCCGGGCCACGGCGGAGCCGACCAGGCCGCGGTGCCCCGCGACGAAGACACGGGCGGGCGGAGGCAGCAGATCATCCATGGCGCGGATTCTGCCAGGGACGGACCGCACCTGTCGTACAAGCCATGAAATATGAGTAGTTGCTGCCGCCGGAAACCGCCCGGCGACCGCCCGGCCGGACGTCCCGCCGGGTGGCCCTCCACCCGAAACCCCCAGCAGAGGAAGCACATGTCGCGCACCGCTGTGATCACGGGCATCACCGGACAGGACGGCTCCTATCTGGCCGAACTGCTGCTGAGCAAGGGCTACACCGTGCACGGCCTGATGAGACGCTCGTCCAGCTTCAACACCGAGCGCATCGACCACATCTACGAGGACCCGCAGACCCCGCGGCGGCGGCTGGTCCTGCACCACGTCGACCTGTCCGACGGGGTGGCGCTGGTCAACCTGCTGCGCGACGTGCGGCCGGACGAGGTCTACAACCTCGGGGCGCAGTCCCATGTGCGAGTCTCCTTCGACACCCCGCTGTACACCGGCGACGTGACCGGCCTGGGCGCCTTACGGCTGCTGGAGGCCATCCGCGCCAGCGGGGTGCGCACCCGGGTGTACCAGGCGTCGTCCTCCGAGATGTTCGGCGCCACCCCGCCGCCGCAGAACGAGTCCACGCCCTTCCACCCGCGCAGCCCGTACGGCTGCGCCAAGGTCATGGCGTACTGGTGCACCGTCAACTACCGCGAGGCCTACGGCCTGTACGCGGTGAACGGCGTCCTGTTCAACCACGAGAGCCCGCGCCGCGGCGAGACCTTCGTCACCCGCAAGATCACCCGCGCCGTCGCCCGCATCCAGGCCGGCCTGCAGGAGCACCTGTACATGGGCAACCTCGACGCCGTCCGCGACTGGGGCTACGCGCCCGAGTACGTCGAGGTCATGTGGCGGATGCTCCAGCGTGACGAGCCGGACGACTACGTGGTCGCCACCGGCCGGGCCGCGACCGTCCGCGACTTCCTGCGGACCGCCTTCGGCACCGCCGGCCTGGACTGGGAGCGGCATGTCCGCTACGACCCCAAGTACGAGCGCCCCACCGAGGTGGACGCCCTGATAGGGGACGCCTCCAAGGCCCGCAGGCTCCTGGGCTGGGCCCCGAGTACGCACTACGACGAGCTGGCCCGGATCATGGTCGAGGCCGACGTCCGGCTCCTGGAGGCCGAGCTGTCCGGCCGCCGGGTGAGGGTGGACCGGTGACCGCCCCGCCCGCGGAGCGCCGGCTGCGCGGCTTCACCGGCGCCGGCTACGACAAGCAGCGCGGCCTGCTGACGCAGGCCGCCTGGTTCGCCGCGCTCAACGTGCTGTTCGTCAAGTGGTGGTTCCCCGCGCGCTGGCGGCCCGCGCTGCTGCGGGCCTTCGGCGCGCGGGTGGGGGAGCGGGTCCTCATCAGGCACCGGGTGCGGGTGCACTGGCCCTGGAAGCTGACGGTGGGCGACGACGTGTGGATCGGCGAGGGCGCCTGGCTGATCAACCTGGAACCGGTCACGATCGAGCACGACGTGTGCGTCTCCCAGGAGGCGGTGCTGTGCACCGGCAGCCATCTGCGCACCTCGCCCACCTTCGAGTACGACAACGCCCCGATCCGTCTGGAGCGCGGCTCCTGGGTGGCCGCCCGCGCCCTCGTCCTGCGCGGGGTCACCGTCGGCGCGGGCGCCGTGGTCGGGGCCGGGGCGGTCGCCCACCGCGATCTGCCCCCGGGGGCCGTGCACACCGCCGGAGGCAGCCGGTGAGAGTCGTCCACGTGGTGACCCTGGTCGGCGACGACGGCGCCTACGGCGGCCCGGTGAGCGTGGCCACCGGCCAGCTGGCCGAGCTGGCCGCCCGCGGGCACGGTGCCGAGCTGCTGTCGCTGTGGCGCGGCACCGGTCCGGTGCCGCGCACCGCGGACGGCGTCCCGCTGCGCGCCCACCGGGCCCGCGCCCTGGTGCCCGGTCAGGGGTTCCTGGGGCTGTTCCACCCCCTGCTGGCACTCACCTTGTGGTGCCGGGCGGGCCGGGCCGACGTGCTGCACGTCCATGCCGGGCGCGATCTGGTCTCGCTGGCCGCGCTCGCCGTCGCCGTACTGCGCCGCCGGCCCTTCGTGGTGCAGACGCACGGGATGGTCCAGCCCCGCCGCTCGGCCGTGGCCCGGCTCTTCGACAGCTGCTACGTGCCGCTGCTGCGCCGGGCGCGCGCCGCGCTGGTGCTGACCGAGGAGGAGGAGACCGGACTGCGGCGGGTGCTGGGGCCGTCCGGTCCGGCCCTGGTCCGGCTGCCCAACGGGGTGGCCCCCGGGCGGGCGGACGGCGGCGGGCGGGACGGGCGGGGAAACGGGCGGGCGGCGGCCGAGGTGCTCTACCTCGCCCGGCTGCACCCGCGCAAGCGGCCCGAGGCCTTCGTGCGCATGGCGGCGCTGGTGCACCGCAAGCACCCCGAGGTCTCCTTCGTCCTGCACGGCGCGGACGAGGGCTGCCTGGAGCGGGTGCGCGCGCTGATCGGGAGCGAGGGGCTGGCGGGGGTGGTGGAGTACGGCGGGCCGCTCGGTCACGCCGACGCGGTGCGGCGCCTGGCCCGCGCCACCGTGTACGTCCTGCCCAGCGTCGACGAGCCGTTCCCGATGAGCGTGCTGGAGGCACTGGCCGCGGGCACTCCCGTGGTCTGCACGCGCAGCTGCGGTGTCGCCGCCGGGCTGGAACGGCGCGGGGCCGCCCAGGTCACCGACGGGTCCCCGGAGCAACTGGCCGACGCGGTGCTGCGGCTGCTGGAGGACCGCCCGCTGTGGGAGCGCACCGCGGAGGCGGGGCGGACCGCGGTGGCGGAGGAGTTCTCGATCGTCTCCGTGGCCGACCGGCTGGAGGGGCTGTACCGGTCCGCGGTCCGGCCCGGAGCGGGATGAGGCACGTGGCCGCGGCGGTGGACGGGACGGCGGACGCGGCGGGCCGGCGGCGGCCCGCGCCGCCTCCCGGCCCGCCGCGCCGCGGCCCGTCAGCCGCCGGCCAGCGCCTCCCGCAGCAGCCCCGTGACGCGGTCCAGCCCGGCCCGCCGGCCCAGCCGCCGCTCGGCGTACGCCCGGCCCCGCTCGCCCAGCTCCGCGCAGCGCTCCGGGTCGCCGGCCAGCGAGCGGACCGCGGCCAGCAGTGCCCGCGGGTCCTCCGGGGGCACCAGCACCCCGCCTCCCGAGCGCTCCACCTCCCGGGCGGTGCCGCTGGCGGCGGCCACCGAGGCGAGAACCGGCCTGCCCGCGGTGAAGTACGAGGTCAGCTTGGAGGGCAGGCTCATGTCCAGCACCGACGCCTTCTGGGTGACGGCCAGCACGTCCGCGGCGGCCAGGATCTCGGGGAACTCCCCGTCGCCGGCGGGCGGCAGGAAGGTCAGCGACCGCACCCCCTCGGCCAGCCCCAGCAGCCGTTCGCGCTGGTGGCCGTCGCCCATCAGCACGATCCGCACCTCGCTCCCGTTCCCGCCGCGGTTCTCGGCGTCGGCGAGCCGGGCGGTCTCCACCAGGACCTCCAGCCCCTGCTTGAGCCCCATGTTCCCGGAGTGCAGCACCACCGTGGTGTCGTCGGTCCAGCCCATCCGGGCCCGGGTCTTGGCGCGGTCGCCGCTCGGGGCGCGCACATGCGTCCAGTTGGGCACCACCCGCACCCGCTCGCGCGGCACGCCCATCGCCGCCACCCGGTCCGTGAACGACTCGTGCACCACCCCGACCAGCGCGGCCGAGCGCAGCACCCGGGCCTCCACGCCCCCGGCCGGGGCGGCGAACCGGCCGGCGCCGCTCATCCCGCTCTGCCCGGCCGCCGCGCCCATCAGGTCCTGGACGACCACCACGTGCGGCACACCCGCGCGCCGCGCGAGCCGGGCGCCGAGCACGCCCCCGGCCAGCGAGGGCAGCTGGCTGAGCACCACGTCCGGGCGGACGCGCGGCGGTGCCAGCAGCCCGTGCGCCAGGATGCTCGCCT
The DNA here is from genome assembly GCF_036323805.1 of Streptomyces rubellus. Taxonomy (NCBI): domain Bacteria; kingdom Bacillati; phylum Actinomycetota; class Actinomycetes; order Kitasatosporales; family Streptomycetaceae; genus Streptomyces; species Streptomyces rubellus. Next base: position 199,459 of record NZ_JAZDCX010000009.1, on the reverse strand, counting down.
CGAACAGCCCCCGTCGCACGGCGGTCTGACGGGCCGGTACCGTATGGCGGCGGCGGTGGACGGTGACCCCCTGCCGGGTCTCGCGCAGCCGCCATCTGCCCCGGTAGTCCTCGTGCACACGCCACGCCGGGTAGTGGGGCATCCCGGCGAGCACATGCGTGTCGGCGCCCGAGGCGGCCAGCTGTTCGGCGATCTGCGTCGAGTACGGGCCGATCCCGGCGTGCTCCGGCGCGTAGTTGGTCGAGACCACGAGCACCCGGCGGCCCGTGAAAGAGTCCAGCACTGCCGTTCCCCCTCCGAAATAGCGGTCATCCTAGGCGTCCGCGGCCCGGCGCGGTGCCGGATCGGGCGGGATGCCGGACGGGAGACGGCGTCAGAACACGGCCCCGCCCGCCGCGGCCCCACGGATTGTGGGACCGGCCGGCGGACGGGGGGAGGAGAACCGGCCATGCCCGACAGGGAACCGGCCCGCGGCGGCGGACCCCCGCGGCGCGCGGAACGGCGCAGCCTGCCCGTGCTGTGCCTGTGGACCGTGGTGCTCGTCCTGCTGCTGCCCGCGCTGGTGCTGTACGGGCAGGAGGTGCGCCCCGGCGCCGCGCTCGCCCTGCAGTGCGTGGTCGTCGCCCACACAGGGACGGCGCTGGCCCGGGTGCTGACCGACCCCCGGGTACGGGTGGTGGCCTTCGGCTTCTGGCTCTTCTGCTATGTCTGGCTGGGCCTGGCGGCGCTGGCCATGGTCGCCACCGAGACCTACCCGTGGGGTTTCGCCGTCGACCCCGGCACCGCCTTCGGCGCGGCGGCCGTGGTGGAGGCGGGGCTGCTCGCCTACAGCGCCGGCGCGGCCCTGGCCGGCCGGCGGCCGGACGCCACCCCCGGCGCCCCCGGTGTCCTGGAGCCGCTGCTCGCCCGCCGGGTGACGCCCTTACGGGTCCTGCTGCTGTGCGGGCTCGCGCTGCTGCTGGCCGCCGTCCTGGTGCCCGCCCAGGGAGGCCTGGCGGTGTTCTTCCAGAGCCGCCAGGCCGTCAACGAGGCGGCGGCGCAGAGCGTGCCGGGTGCCGCCGCCGACCAGGCACTGGCGGCGTGGAGCCTGTCGGTCCCGGCGTTCTGGGCGCTGGTCGCGCTGCTGTACGTGCCCCGCGCCAGGGGCGGCGACCGGACCCTGCGCGGGCTGCGGTGGATCCTCCTGCCGGTCCTCCTCGCGCTGAACGCGGTGGTGAACAACCCCGTCAGCCAGCCGCGCTTCTGGGCCGGCACGGTACTGCTGACCATCCTGTTCGGCACCTCCCTGCTGCGCCGGCCGCGCGCCTTCCGGATCGGCGCGGTGGCCGTCACCGTCGCGGTGCTCACCGTCTTCCCGTACGGCGACTACTTCCGCCACGACAAGCGCAGGCCGGTCGAGGTCGTCTCGCTGGCCGAGCAGTTCACCTCCAACGGCGACTACGACGCCTTCCAGCAGATCGCCACCGGACTGGACCACGTACGGGAGAACGGCCACTCGCCCGGTGACGCGCCGGGGCCGCCGCTGTTCTTCGTGCCGCGCGCGGTGTGGCCCGACAAACCCGAGGACAGCGGGGTCCTGCTGGCCCGGCACGCGGGCTACTCCTTCGAGAACCTCTCCGCGCCGCTGTGGATCGAGACCTACATGTGGGCCGGATTCCCCGGCGTCGTCGCCTTCTTCGCCCTCCTCGGGGCGGTGAGCCGGCGGATCGACGGCATCCGCGACCGGCTGCGGGAGCACGGCGGCACCCTGGCGGCACTGGCCGTGCCCGCGTTCGGCTTCTACCAGCTCATCCTGCTGCGCGGCAGCCTCATGTTCGTCATGGGCCCGCTGTCCCTGCTGATCGCCGTGCCCCTGCTCGTCACCGCCGGAGCGCGCCGCCGCCGGCCCGCCCCGCCGCCCGGCGGCGAGTTCGCCGGGGGCCGCGCCGGGGCCTCGGCCGGCTCCGCACCACCGGCGGCGCACGAGCCGCCCGCGCCCCCACGGGTGCCGGTGTCCGCCGCATGGCACACCGCCCCCTCACCTCCGTCCACGGGAGAAGCACGCACGTGAGCCACACCGACCCCGTCCCGCGCGAGCCCGACCAGCTCCGCGACCAGTTGCGCCGGCTCTTCCGCCACCGCGCCGCCATCGTGCTCGGCCTGCTGCTGGGCGCCCTCGCCGGCGGTGCCTTCTCCGCCGCCGGCGGGGCGGAGTACACCGCCACCGGCGAGGTCGTCGTCCAGCCCGTCGGCGCCGGCCTTCCGGAGACCGGCGGGATACCCGCGGACCGGCAGCTCAGCATGGCCACCGAGCGGCAGGTCGCGGGCAGCGCGGCGGTCGCCGCGCGGGCCGCGAAGGCCCTGGGCGGCCGGACCGACCCGGCGGAACTCCGGCGCGGTCTGCGGGTGAGCAACCCGCCCGAGACGCACCTGCTGGAGTTCGCCTACACCGCGGACTCGCCGCGCACGGCCGCCCGACGGGCCGACGCCTTCGTGCGGGCCTACCTCGACCACCGGGAGGAGACCGTCGAACGCCGTGTCGAGAGCACCGTCGCCGGGCTCTCCGAGGAACTCGGGCCCCTGCTGGACCGGCGTACCGAACTGGACCGGCGGATCGCGGACGCGGACGGGGCGGCGGCCCGGGAGAGCGCCCGGGCCGAGCGCGAGACCCTGGGCGCCCGGATCGCCGATCTCCAGGGCCGCGTCAGCGCCCTGCGGTCCCTGGACACCTCGCCCGGGGACGTGGTGCGCGAGGGGGAGGTGCCCCGGGCGCCGTCCGGCCCCGGGGCGGCGGCGCTGATCGCCGTGGGGGCGGTCGTCGGGCTGGCCGGCGGGCTGGTGGCCGCCTGGCTCCGCTCCCTGCTCGATCCCCGGGTGCGCTCCGCCGCCGAGGCGCGCGACGCGCTGGGCGCGCCGGTGCTGGGCACCCTGCCGCGGCGGCGGGGCAGCACGGGGACCCTGGAGGTCGGCCCGGCGCGCGGCGGCGACCGCGCCGAGGCGTACCGGGCGATCGCCTTCCGGGTGCTGCGCCATCCGCGGCTGGCGCGGCCCGGCAGCCTGCTGGTCGTCTCCGCGCGGGAGCACGCCGAGGCCGTCTCCACCGCGGTCAACCTCGCCGCCGCCCTGGCGGAGACCGGCAGCGGCGTCCTGCTGGTCGAGGCCGATCCGCGCGCGCCGGAGGTGGCCGGGAAGGTGCCCGTGCGCGGCGGCGGTGAGCGGTCCGGAGCGGACTGGCCCGGCGGGACGCGGCTGACGGTGGACGCGGACACCGCCGGCACCCTCGAACTCCTCCCGGGACGCGCGGTCCCCGACGCCACCCGGGCGCTGAACTCCCCGGAGCTCGCCCGGCTGCTGACCGGCCCGGACGGCGGCGACGGCGGCCGTGGTGGCGGGGCCGGTGGGGAGAGCGGTGACGAGAGGAGGGGAGGGGCCGGGGAGAGGCGGGCCGCAGAGCGGTACACCGTCGCCCTCACCAGGCCGCTGCTGTCCCACGCGGACGGTCTGGCCGTCGCCGGTGCCGTGCGCGGCGTGCTGGTGGTCTGCGTCCCGGACCGCACCCGCCGGGAGGACCTGGAGCGGGTAAGGGAGCTGATCGGCTCCGTGGGAGGGCATGTCGTGGGCGCGGTGCTGCACCCGGGCGGCGGTCCCCGGCCCGTGGGCGGGCGTCCGGGCCGGTGGCCGGTACGCCTGGCGGAGCGGCTGCCGGGCCGGACGCGCCGGAGTCCCGGACCCGCCGCCACCGGGCCGTCCCCGTACAGCGCGCCCGGGGAGTCCGGGGAGCCCGGGGGGCCCGCCACCGTCCCGGCGGACACCGGGCCCGGTGCGCCCGGTCCGGACGGGCCCCGGCCGCGGGCCGGTGACGACACCGCCCTGCGCGCATGACCGGCGTCCGCCCCGCCCCCGCCGACGGCGCGGGCGGTACCGGGGACGGTGCCGGGAGCGGTGCCGCGGAAGGTACCGCGCCCTCCGGCCGGGGGGGCGCCGCCACGGTGCGCGGGGGCTGGTTCGGCTTCGCGGGCTCGGCGGTGAACGCGCTGTTCGGGTTCGCCCTGGTCGCCGTCGTCACCCGCGGGCTCGGCGCGCACGGGGCCGGGGCGGTCTTCGCCGGTGTCGCGGCGTTCACCATCGTGAGCAACGCCTGCAAGCTGGGCGCCGACACCGCGCTGGTGCGCTTCGTCTCCCGGGACCTGGAACTCACCGGCGGAGCCGGGGTGCCCGCCCTGCTGCGCACCGCCGTGCCGCCCGCCCTGGCCGCGTCCGCGGCGGCCACGGCGGCGGTACTGCTGGCACCGGGGTGGGCGGCCTGGCTGCTGCCCGGACTGCCCGACGGCCAGGCGGCACTGGTGCTGCGGCTGTTCGCGGTCTTCCTGCCGGTGACGACCGTGTCGCTGGTCCTGCTCGGGGCCACCCGGGGCTACGGCTCGGTGGTGCCCTTCGTAGGGGTGGAGCAGATCGGCAGGCCCGTGCTGCGGGTCGCGATCGCCCTGCCCGTGGCGCTGCTGGCGCCGGGTGTGGTGGCGCTGTCCGCCGCCTGGCTGGCGCCCGCGCTGCCGGCCGCGGCGGTGGCCTGGCTGGCGCTGCGCAGAGCGCGTGCCGCGCACCCGGGTACACCGCGGACGCCGCCGGTCACCCCGGGCGAGTTCTGGTCCTTCGCCGGACCGCGCGCCCTGTCCTCGGTCTTCGACATCGCCGCCGTGTGGATCGGGGTGGTCCTGCTGTCGGCGCTGGGCACCAGCGCCGAGGCCGGCGTCTACACCGCGATCGGCCGGCTGGTGACCGCCGGCACCCTGCTCCAGCTCGCCGTCCGGCTGGCGGTCGCCGCCCAGCTCAGCCGGCTGCTCGCGGGCGGCCGCCGGCCGGAGGCGGAGCGGCTGCACCAGCTGTCGACCCGCTGGATCGTGCTGTTCTCCTGGCCGCTGTTCGTGTACCTGGCGGCCTTCCCCCGCACCGTGCTGTCGCTGTTCGGGGAGGGGTTCGACGAGGGTGCCGCGGGACTGGTGGTGCTGGCGGCGGCCTGCGCGGTCAACGTCGGGGTCGGCAACGCGCAGACCGTCATCCTGATGGCCGGCCGCAGCGTGTGGAACCTCGCGGTCGCCGGTGCCGGGTTCGCCGTCCAGCTCGGCCTCGGGATCTGGCTGGTACCGCGGTACGGGGTGGCGGGCGCGGCCGTCGCCTGGGGGCTGGCGATCGTGGTGGACAACGTGGCGTCGGCGCTGCTGGTGCGTCACCGGCTGGGCTTCCGCACGGTCGACCGCGGCTATCTGTGCGCCGCCGCCGTCGCCTTCGCGGCCGTCGCCCCGGCCGTGCTCGGTGTCCGGCTGGCCGGTGGCGACACCGTGCCGGCCGCGTCCCTGGGCATGGCTTTGACGGTTTGTGCTTTCACCGTCACCGTCTGGCGCTATCGTGTGCCGCTGGGGACGGGGGAGTTCTTCCGGGCGCTGCGCAAGGGCGGGAAGGGGAACTCGCGGTGAACACGGTGTGGCGCCCGTGTCCACCGGTCGCCGCGGACACGGCTCCAGCCCGTCCCGTCCGTGCTCGCCATGTGCTTCCAGGGGGGAAACCATGCGCAGAAGAAGACCCGTCAGAACCCTGCTCGCCGCCGCCTTACTCGGCCTGGCCTCGACGGTCCTGGGCGCGGGACCGGCCCAGGCGGCGGGCGAGACCACACTCACCGCCGATCCGCTGAGCACCTGGCAGACCGACGGCATCGTATGGGCGCTGGCCTACGTCAAGGGCGTCGTCTACGTGGGAGGCACGTTCGGCAACATCCGGCCGCCCGGTACCTCCCCCGGCAACTCACGCGAGCTGCCCCGCAGGAACTTCGCGGCGTTCGACGCCGACACCGGGCAGCCGCTGCCGTGTGCGCCGGCCTTCACCGGGGGAAGCGGAACGGTCCGGGCCCTGAAGGCCTCGCCCGACGGCGAGGTCCTCTACATCGGCGGCTCCTTCGGGAGCGCCGGGGGAGTCGGGCGCTCCAACACCGCCGGCCTCGACACCGACGACTGCACCATCGACGACGACTGGCGGCCCACCGTCTCCTCGACGGTCCGGGCCATCGACGTCACCGACACCACGGTCTACCTCGGCGGCCAGTTCTCCACCGTGCAGGGCCAGCCCCGGGAACGCGTCGCGGCCCTGCGCCGCGACAGCACCCTGCTGCCCTTCCGGGCCGTGATCGAAGGCTCGTCCATTCCCAACGACACCACCCCGGGCATCAACGCCATCACCGTCGCCCCGCAGCTGAACAAGGTCATCATCGGCGGCCGGTTCACCTCGGTGAACGGCAGCCTCCTGAACAGCGTGCACGGACTGGTCGGCCTGGACGCGACCACCGGCGAGATCGTCCACCGCTTCACCGGCTGGATCCCCCGCCGCTCCGCGGTCAAGGCGCTCGTCAACGACGGCACGAACTTCTACCTCGGCGCCGAGGGCACCGGCGGCGGGGTCTTCGACGGCCGCGCGACGGGCCGGCTCTCCGACGGCGAGCTGCTGTGGAAGGACACCTGCCTGGGCGCCACCCAGGCCGTCGTGCCCTGGAAGGGCGTGCTCTACAGCGGCTCACACGCGCACAACTGCTCGTCGACGCCGGGCGGCTTCCCGGAGCACAACAACCGCCAGCACCTGCTGGCCCAGTCGATCGCCGACGAGACGATCCTGCCGTGGTTCCCGGACACCAACGACGGCATCGGCGAACAGATCGGCCCGCGCGCCATGGTCATGGCCGAGGCCGAGGGCATCCTGTGGACCGGCGGCGAGTTCACCACCGTCAACGACCGGCCGCAGCAGGGACTGACCCGCTTCGCGGAGCACCCCGACACGGAGGCCCCGCAGGTGCCGATCCTGAGCGGCACCAGCGCCTCCCCGGGGGAGATCACCCTCAGCTGGCGGGCCTCGTGGGACCGGGACGACGGCACGCTGACCTACCGGATCCACCGGGACGGCACCTATCTGGCCTCCGTCGAGGCGGAGTCGCGCCACTGGGACCGGCCCACGATCACCTTCACCGACACCGTGGAGCCCGGCGCGACCCACCGGTACTCGCTGGAGGTCACCGACGGCACCAACCTCTCGGGCCGCAACGGCCCCGTGTACGTGACAGCCGGCAACTGACCGCACGCCGAGGAGAACAGCGGATGACACATCGAGTGGGCTACGCGCCCGGGGTCTACGACTTATTCCACATCGGGCACCTCAACATCCTGCGGCACGCCAGGAGCCGGTGCGACTACCTGGTGGCCGGCGTGGTGTCGGACGAGATGGCCCGGGCGGCCAAGGGCCGCTCCCCGGTCGTCCCGCTCACCGAACGGCTGGAAATCGTCCGCAGCATCCGCTTCGTGGACGCGGCGTTCGTGGAGACGGTGCCCGACAAGCTGGAGACCTGGCGGCAGGTCCGCTTCGACGTCATCTTCAAGGGCGACGACTGGCGGGGCACGGAGAAGGGGCACCGGCTGGAGCGGGACTTCGCGGGAGTCGGGGTCGACGTCGTGTACTTCCCCTACACCGTGCACACCTCCAGCACCCTGCTGCGCAGGGCCCTGGACGGGATCGCGGGCCCCGCCGGGCCGGCGGCGGAGTCGACGGAGTCGGCCTGACCGCCCGGAGCGGCCCCGGCTGCCGCCGCCGCACAGGCGGCGGCAGCCGGGGCCGCTCCGGGGGCATGCCGGCGGGCGGGTCAGCGGGCCACGGCGGACAGCTCGCGGTACCACTTCACCAGGAACGCCGCCATGAACAGCACATGGGCGGCGAGCAGCACGCAGTACAGCGCCACGAACAGCCCGCGGACGCCGAGGGAGAGGAACACCGCGCAGAACACCCCGTAGTCCACGGGCAGCAGGGCGACCGAGCGGAGGGTGGAGGGCGGTGCCGCGGGGGCGGGCCGCTCCGCCCTCCGTTTCAGCTGCTCGGTGAGGATGCCGCCGAAGAAGACCAGCACGGCGGCGAACTGGAAGGCGATGGGGATGAGCAGGTACACCGGGTCGGAGAAGCCGAAGTGCCGGTGGAACGAGACCAGCACCGCCATGTGGAGCGCCAGCATCTTCGCGCAGTCCACCACATGGTCCAGCCACTCGCCGGCCGCGCTGCCCGTCCCCGTCAGCCGGGCGAGCTGCCCGTCGGCCGAGTCCAGGGCGAAACCCACCGCCAGCGCGGCGAACACCCCCGCCGCCAGGGCGTGCGACGGCGGCAGAACGGCGATCAGCCCGATCCCGGTGAACGTGAACGCCGCGCTCACCAGCGTGACCTGGTTGGGCGCCAGACGTGCCGCATAGGCGGCCGCGGCCAGTAATCGGCCCGCCGGCCGGTTGACGTACCGCGAGTACAGCGACACCCCCCTGGCCGACTTCTGCGCCGCCGACAACCGCTCCACCGCGTAACCGAACCGGCTCACTTTCCCCCCACTGGGCACGTCCGCACCACGGACTCTTCGAAGGAGCATCATCATGGCAGGCGACCCCTTACGGCGGACCGGCGCCGCCGGCCGCCGCGCGGTGCTGACGGCGGGGACGGCCGCCGCGCTGACGGCCGGCCTCGCGGGCTGCGAGACGGCGGGTACGGCGGACGCGGCGCAGGGCGAGGTCCGCGCCCCCTCCGTCGGCGGCCGCAGACCCGGCGGGAAGGACACCGTCGACGTCGTCACCGACTTCGGCGCCCGGGGCGACGGCCGGACCGACGACAGCCGGGCCTTCGTCCGCGCCTACCGGTACGCCGCCGGCCGGGTGTGGAACGGCACCGGCCGCACCGTCGTCGACATACCGGCGGGCGTCTACCTCATCCGCGAGCCGGACGCGCTGATCGGCGCGTCCGGCGGCCGGCCGAAGGCCAACGGCCTGCGGTTCCGGGGAGCGGGCAAGCGCATGACACAGCTCCTGTTCGCCCCGCGCCGGGCCGCGGACTCCTATCTGTGCCGCAACGAGGACGCCTGGGCGAACATCGTGTTCGAGCACCTCGGTTTCCGCTCCGGCACCCCCGGGGCCTCGTTCTGCTACTCGTACTCCACCGGGCAGGCCCAGGACTACCGGTTCACCGACTGCGAGTGGCTGGGGGAGTGGACCTACGGGCTCGCGCTCGACGGCAGCAACACCAACTCCGAGATGCGCTGGGAGGCCTGCCGGGTGGGCGGTGCCTGGCGCCGGGCGTTCCTGTACTCCGGACTGTCGGAGCGGTCGCGGAACCCCGGGCAGCAGGACCAGTTCCTCAACTACTGGTTCAACGACATGAAGGTGGAGTACGAGTGGGGGAACTTCCTGGAGTTCCCCTACGGCGGATCCGTCACCTGCCGGGGCGGCTCCTACATCGTCACCGGCCGCCGTCCGGAACGGACGGGAGGGTCCGGGGAGTCCGGGGAGTACGGCCGCACCAGCACCTTCTTCCGCTTCCCGCGCGCCGACCACCACGGTTCCGTGCAGCGCTTCCACGCCGAGGACATCCGCTTCGAGGTGCGCGGCCCGGACACCGTGGTGATCGACTGCGCCTGGGAGAGCGGCACGGTGCACTTCAACGACTGCGACGACACCGCCAACGCCTTCAAGGACTTCGCGCCCGGCTCCCGTCCGCACCGCTACCGCCCCACCGGGCCCGGCCCGCTGGTGCGCTACGACTCCTGCCAGCTGTCGGGGAAGCACACCTACCGGCCCGCCGGGGACGGCGCGGGACCGGTGGCCCGCTACGACATGTGCCTGCTGGCCAACCACGGCCAGGTGGACTTCGCCGAGGGCGCCGTGGAGCGGGTCCGGTACGTCGACTGCCGGGGGCGCTGACCGGCGGCCCGCCGGGGCCACCGGGAACCGCCACCGCCCGGGAACTCCCGCGGATTCCCCCGCGAGGGGCATGCCACCGGACGGACCGTGCCACAATCCAGACCGTGACCGACAAGGGCGGGGAGAGGGGACACGTGCGGGGCGGAGCGGGCCGTTGAGACTGCTGCACACCTCGGACTGGCACCTGGGACGGAGCTTCCACCGGGTGAACCTGCTGTCCGCCCAGGCGGCCTTCGTCGACCGTCTGGTGGAGACGGCGCGCGCCGAGGACGTCGACGCGGTGCTCGTCGCGGGCGACGTCTACGACCGGGCGGTGCCGCCGCTCGCCGCCGTCGAACTCTTCGACGAGGCCCTGCACCGTCTCGCGGATCTCGGCGTGCCGACCGTCATGATCTCCGGCAACCACGACTCGGCCCGCCGCCTGGGCGTGGGCGCCGGGCTCATGGGCCGGGCGGGCATCCACCTGCGCACCGACCCGGCCGGCTGCGGCACCCCCGTGGTCCTGGCCGACGACCACGGCGAGGTCGCCTTCTACGGCCTGCCCTACCTGGAACCGGCCCTGGTCAAGGACGTCCTCGGGGTGGAGCGGGCCGGACACGCCGCGGTGCTGGGCGCCGCCATGGACCGGGTGCGCGCCGACCTGGCCGCCCGCCCGACGGGCACCCGCTCGGTCGTCCTGGCCCACGCCTTCGTCACCGGGGGCGAGGCGTCCGACAGCGAACGGGACATCACCGTCGGCGGGGTCGCCTCCGTCCCGGCCGCCGTCTTCGACGGGGTGGACTACGTGGCGCTGGGCCATCTGCACGGCTGCCAGACGCTCACCGAACGGATCCGCTACTCCGGCTCGCCGCTGGCCTACTCCTTCTCCGAGGCCCACCACCGCAAGTCGATGTGGCTGGTCGACCTCGGACCCGGCGGCGAGGTGAGCGCCGAGCGGATCGACTGCCCGGTGCCCCGCCCGCTGGCCCGCCTCCGCGGCCGGCTGGCGGACCTGCTCGCCGACCCCGCCCTGGAGCGCCACGAGCAGGCGTGGGTGGAGGCCACCCTCACCGACCCGGTCCGCCCGCGCGAACCGATGGCCGCCCTGACCGCCCGCTTCCCCCATGTCCTCGCCCTCGTCCTGGACCCCGAGCGGTCGCCCGGGGACGCTTCCGTCTCCTACGGGCGGCGGCTGCGCGACCGCACCGACCGGGAGATCCTGGAGGGTTTCGTCGCCCATGTGCGGGGCGGTGCCGGGCCCGACGAGCGTGAACGCACCCTGCTGGGCGGGGCCCTGGACGCCGTACGCGCCGAAGCGGCCCGCACGGAGGCCCCCCGATGAGACTGCACCGCCTCACCGTCACCGCCTTCGGCCCGTTCGGCGGCACCCAGACGATCGACTTCGACGAACTGTCCGCGGCCGGCCTGTTCCTGCTGCACGGCCCCACCGGCGCGGGCAAGAGCTCGGTGCTGGACGCCGTCTGCTACGCCCTGTACGGCGGGGTGCCCGGCGCCCGCCAGACCTCCGGACCGGCCCGGCTGCGCAGCGACCACGCCGACCCCGGCACCCGTACCGAGGTGGTCCTCGACCTCACCGTCGGCGGTCGGCGGCTGGAGGTCACCCGGCAGCCCGAGCAGCGGCGTCCCAAGAAGCGCGGCACCGGCCTGACCACCGACAAGGCGCAGTCCTGGCTGCGCGAGTACGACGCCGCCACCGGCACCTGGAAGGCGCTCAGCCGCTCCCACCAGGAGATCGGCGAGGAACTCGCCCAGCTGCTGGGCATGAGCCGTGAGCAGTTCTGCCAGGTGGTCCTGCTGCCCCAGGGCGAGTTCGCCCGTTTCCTGCGGGCCGGCGCGGAGGACCGGGCCAGACTGCTGGGCCGCCTCTTCGACACCCGCCGCTTCGCCGCCGTCGAGCAGCACCTGGCGGAGCTGCGCGGCGCCGCGCAGCTCCGGGTGCGCGACGGGGACGAGCGGCTGCTCGCGCTGGGCCAGCGCATGCGGCAGGCCGCCGGGGACGGCCGCGAACTGGACGAGACGCCGCCGGACGGTCTCTCACCGGGCGATCCGGGCCTGGCCGGTGCCGTGCTGGAGTGGGCCGCCCTGGCCCGCTCCACGGCCCGGGAGCGGCGGGACGCCGCCGAGGCGGCGCTGCGGGGTGCCGAGGAGGCCCATGCCGCCGCCCGGCGGCGGCTGGAGGAGGCCCGGGAACTGGACCGCCGCCGCCACCGGTACGCCGCCGCCCGGCAGCGCGCCGCCGCCCTGGCCGCGGGGGAGGAGGAGCACCGACGCGACCGCGCCAGGCTGGAGCGGGCCCGCGCCGCCGAGGCCGTGGCCCCCGTCCTCGACGCCCGGGAGCGGGCCGAGGAGGAGTGCCGTCGCACGGCACTCGCCGAGGAGGCCGCCCGCGGCCTGCTGCCCGCCGAGGACGCCCAGGCCCCCGCGGAGCGGCTCGCCGGACTCGAGCGCGCCGTCCGCCGGGAGCTCGGCACCCTGGAGGCCGCCCGGCACGCCGAGGAGCGCGCCACCCGCCTCACCGCCGAACTCGCCCGGCTGGAGCGCGAGTCGGGCGCGGACGAGGAACTGCTGCGGGAGGCGGACGAGTGGCTGGCGGACTGGGAAACCACCCGCGACGCCCACCAGCGGCGCGTCGAGACCGCCGCGGAGGCCGCGTCGCACGCCGAACGGCTCGCCCGGCGGCTCGACACCGTCCGGCGGAAGCTGACGGCCGCCCGGCACCGTGACGCCCTCGCCGCCGAGGAGAGCGGGGTCCGGGCCGAGCTGACCGAGGCGCACGAGCGGGCACTGGCCGCCAAACAGGAGTGGCTGGACGTCCGGGCACGGCGGCTGGACGGCATCGCCGCCGAACTCGCCGCCGAGTTGAGCGACGGCGCGCCGTGCATGGTCTGCGGTTCCCCCGACCACCCCGATCCGGCCCGGCCCGGCGCGCGGCACGTGGACCGGCGGGCGGAGGAGGCGGCCCTGGAGCGCCACCGGGAGGCCGAGGAGGCGCACCGGCGGGCCGAGCGGCGGCTGGACTCCCTGCGCGAGCGGCTGACGGCGGCCGCGGCGGAGGCGGGGGAGACCTCCACCGCCGAACTCGCCGGCGAGACGGCCGCACTGGAGACGGAGCACACCGCCGCCCGCCGTACCGCCGCCGGCGCGGCCGACGCCCGCGCGGCCTTCGACCGGCTGCTGCGCGAGCACGACAGCCGCCGGGCCGCCCGGCAGGACGCCGGGCGCCGGGTGGCCGCCCGCACCTCCACCCGCGAGGCACTGCTGCGGGAGCGCGCGGAACTGGCGCAGCAGGTGGCCCGGGCCCGGGGCGCGGCACCCTCCGTGGCGCACCGCGCCGGTGAGCTGGAGCGGCGCGCCGCACTGCTGGCCGCCGCCGCCGAGGCCGCCGGCGCCGCCGAGGCCGCCGCGCGGCGGCTCAAGGAGGCCGACGCGCGGCTGGCGGACGCGGTCTGGCGCGCCGGGTTCGACACCCCGCGGGCCGCCGCCGGCGCCCGGCTCGCCGAGCCGGAGCAGCGCGCGCTGCAGCGCCGCCTCGACGCGTGGCGGGCCGAGGAGGCGGCCGTGGCGGCCGAGCTGGCCGATCCCGAACTGGCCGGCGCCGCCGAGCTGCCGCCCGCCCGCCTCACCGAGGCCGAGGCCGTGCTGGAGGAGGCCGTGGCCCGGCTGAACGACGCCTCCGCCGCCCACGCCGAGGCACGCCGGCGGTGCGCCGAGCTCGACGGCCTGTCCGCCGACGCCCTGGCCGACGCCCGCCGGCTGGCCCCGCTGCGCGAGGAGTACGACCGGGTGGCCCGCCTGGCGGGCCTGGCGGCCGGGACGTCCACGGAGAACGAGCACCGGATGCGTCTGGAGTCCTATGTCCTGGCCGCCCGGCTGGAGCAGGTGGCCGCCGCGGCCGGTGCCCGGCTGGCGCACATGTCCGGCGGCCGCTACACCCTGGTCCACTCCGACGCGCGCGGACCGGGGCGGGGCCGCTCCGGTCTGGGACTGCACGTCATCGACGCCTGGACGGGCCGGGAGCGCGACACCGCCACCCTCTCCGGCGGCGAGACCTTCTTCACCTCCCTCGCCCTCGCCCTCGGCCTGGCCGACGTCGTCACCGAGGAGGCCGGCGGGCTCCGGCTGGACACCCTCTTCATCGACGAGGGGTTCGGCAGCCTGGACGACCAGACCCTCGACGAGGTGCTGGACGTACTGGACTCCCTGCGTGAGCGCGACCGCAGCGTCGGCATCGTCAGCCATGTGCCCGACCTGCGGCAGCGCGTTCCCGTCCAGCTGGAGGTGGTCAAGACCCGTACCGGGTCGGCCGTCCGGCACCGGGGACCGGCGGCCGGGTGAGGAACGCGGGGGAAACGGGGAGGCCCGGGAAAACCGGGTGACGGCCGGGGCGGCCCGCCGCGATCATCGGATGCCATGAGTCCCGACACCCCGCACACCCCCGATGTCCCGCCGCACACCCCCGGCGCCCCGCACCGGGACCCACTGCCGCTGCGCGGCCGTACCGCCCTGGTGACCGGGGCGAGCCGCCGGGCCGGAATCGGCTGGGCGATCGCCCGCCGGCTCGTCGCGTACGGCGCCGGTGTCTACCTCCACCACCACGTCCCCCACGACGCCGCCAAGCCCTGGGGCGCCGACCCGGACGGCCCCGGGGCGCTCGTCGCCGGGCTGAGGCCGCTCGCGGCCGACGGCGCGGTCGTCGCCCACGGCCCCGCCGACCTCACCGCCCCCGGCGCCCCGGCACGGCTGGTCGACACGGCCGCCGAGGCCCTCGGCGGACGGCTCGACATCCTGGTCGCCAACCACGCCCTCAGCGGTGAGGACGGCCCGCTGGACGAGATCGACGCGGACATGCTGGACGCCCACTGGGCGGTCAACACCCGCTCCACGGTGCTGCTGGTCCAGGCGTACGCCCGGCGCCGGCAGGAGTCGCGGGAAGGTGGCCGGGTGGTCATGATGACCTCGGGGCAGGACCAGGGCGCCGGCATGCCGGGGGAACTGGCCTACGCCCTGAGCAAGGGGGCACTGGCCTCCGTCACCCGCTCCCTGGCCACCGCCCTCGCCCGCCGCGGTGTCACGGTGAACACGGTCAACCCCGGCCCGGTGGACACCGGCTACCTCACCGGTGAGGAGTACGCGGCCGTCGCGGCCATGTTCCCCGGCGGACGGTGGGGGCAGCCGGACGACCCCGCGCGGCTGGTGGCCTGGCTCGCCACCGACGAGGCGGCCTGGATCACCGGACAGGTCATCGACTCCGACGGCGGGTTCACCCGCTGACGGCCCGTCCGCCCGCCGGGGCGCGTCCGGTCCCGGCGGGCGGACGGGCGTGTTCGCGGTTCTTCGTCGTTCCCGTCGTTCCCGTCGTGCCTGCTGTCGCCCGCCGGCTCAGGAGACCGGCTTGAGGTGCACCGGCAGCTCCCGGTGCCCGTTGGCGATGAACGACGGCTGGGGGACCAGTTCCTCCGGGGCGACGGCCAGCCGCATCTCGGGGAAGCGGTCGAACAGGGCCGGGAGCGCTGTGGCGGCCTCCAGCCGGGCCAGCGGCGCGCCCAGGCAGTAGTGCACGCCGTGGCCGAAGGCCAGGTGCTCCCGCTCGGCCCGGGTGAGGTCGAAGGTGTCGGCGCTCTCCCCGTACAGCGCCGGGTCACGGCCGGCGGCACCGAAACCGAGGATGATGGCGTCGCCCTTGCGGATCGTCACGCCGTCCAGGTCGATGTCCTCCACCGCGTACCGCAATGGCATGTGCATGATCGGAGCATGGGCGCGCAGGGTCTCCTCGATCACGTCGTCCCAGCCGGCCTGACCGGACCGGACCAGGGCGAGCTGCTCGGGAAGGGCGAGCAGGGAGCGTACGGCCTCGGCGATGAGGTTGACGGCGGTCTCGCTGCCGGCCCCGATCATCAGGACGAGCGTGCTGATCAGCTGGTGCTCGTCGAGCCGGAAGTCGCCGTCGCGGGCGGCGATGAGCTCACTGGTCATGTCCTCGCCCGGCCGGGCGCGCTTGATCTCGGCCAGCGCCCGCATGCAGGCCCACATCTCGGCGTAGTCGGCGCGGGCCTGCTCGGGGGAGGCCTCGGTGTTCAGCACGGCGTCCATGACCCGGCGGGTCCAGGGGCGCATGTCGGCCGGGACGCCGAACAGCTCGCATATCACCTCGTTGGGGATGACGTAGGCGAACCGGGCACGCAGATCCACCGGTTCGCCCGGATCAGCGCTTTCCAGCCCGGTGATCAGATCGTCGACGATCTCCTGGACGCGGGGGCGCAGCGCCTCGGTGCGGCGGGGGGTGAAGGACGGGGCGATCAGGTTGCGCAGGCGGCGGTGCTCGGCGCCGTAGCTGGTGAAGGCGCTCTCCACCCGCACCCACACGTTGAGGGCCCAGTCCTGGGGTATTCGCTCCAGCTCCGGCCAGTGGCGCCGGGCGTCCCGGGAGACCCGGCGGTCCCCGGCCAGCCGCTTGATGTACTCGTGAGCGGTCACCGACCACGCAACCACGCCACCGGGGAGCTCCACCGGCGTCGCCGGCCCCCGGGAACGGAGTCTGGCCGCCTCTCCGGGACGGTCGCGGCCGGTGGGGTCGAGGACGGGGACGTCGAGGGGTTCCATGACTGGCCTCCGGAGGTCTGTTCGGACACTGCGGATGTCTGGACGGACGTGCTCGCGGGCGCGGGTTCGTGTGCGGACGCGGATACGGGTTCGGACGCGGAGAGTGCCGGGAAGGTCACGGGCAGCGCGGCAAGGCTACGGTGAAAGGGGCCCGGCCGCCAGATCAGATCCCCTGCCGGTACGGCCAGTTCCATGTCGGGGAGCACGTCGAGCAGCGTCTCGATCGCCACGTCGGCGATGATCTCCGACAGTCCCTGGGCGGGACACACGTGCGGCCCCCCGCCGAAGGCCAGATGGGCGTGGTTGGAGCGGCGGTCGCCGGCCGCGCCCCGGACGGCGTGGGAGTTGACCGCCTCGTGGCTGATGAGCACCGGGACCCCCGGGGGGATCAGCAGCCCCGCGCCGGAGTCGTCACGCAGGTCGTACTCGTTCGTCGCGTAGTGGAAGCAGAAGTTCGCCATCGGCGAGCGCTTCCACAGGACCTCGTTGAGCGCGTCGGAGACGGTGAGGCTGCCGCCGGAGAGGTCACCGGCGAACCGGTCGTCGGTCAGCAGCAGCATGATCGCGCTGGATATCCAGGCGGACTGCGGCACGGTGCCCGCACCGATGAGGACCACCAGCTGGTGGAGCATCTCCTCGTCCGACAGTCCCAGTGGGTGGTGCAGCAGCCAGGAGGTCAGATCGGCGCCGGGGGAGCGGCGCTTGCCGGCGATCAGCTCGGCCAGACAGCGGGCCAGGTCCTCGCTGCCCTGCTGGGCGGTGGCGGGTTCGGCGCCGATCATCTGCGCGCAGGCCCGGGCCATGCGCTCCGTCTGCTCGTCGGAACAACCGAACAGCTGGGTGAACACCAGCGGCGGGATGCGGTGCGAGTACTGGCTCACCAGGTCCGCCTCGCCCGTCGGGCCGAACTCGCCGATCAGCCGGCCCGCCCCGCGCCGCACGTAGGAGCGCACCCGGTAGGAGTCGACCCGGGCCAGTGCGTCGTCGACGGTCTTGCGCAGCCGCAGATGCCGGTCGCCGTCGGCGAACAGCAGGCTGGGCCGGAAACCCATCATGGGGACGACCTCGTTGTCCATGGGGATCCGCCCCTCCATCAGGGCGGTCCAGCGGCGGGCGTCCTTGCTGAACTGCGAGCTGCGCAGCACCTCCAGGGCCGCGGCGTAGTCGGTGACCACGACGGCGGGGACACCGGGGGCGAGCTCCACCCAGTGGGCCGGGCCCTGGGGGCGGAGCCTGGCGTAGAGGGCGTCCGGGTCGGCGGCGAAACCGGGCCCGTACAGGGCGGGCAGACCGCTGCCGGAACCGGGGGCGCCGCCCGGGAGCGAGTGGGCCGGGCAGCCCGGCGGGGGAGCGGTGCCCGGGCCGGGGGACGGGGTTGTCACGGAAGGTGCTCCTGGTGGTAGGTGTGGACGTGCCTGACCAGGGCGATCAGCGCCCGGGCGGCCGAGGCGCGGTCCCGCGCGTCACAGCTGACCAAGGGGGTCCCGGGTTTCAGGTCGAGTGCCTCGCGGAGCTCGTCGTCCGGGAAGTGCGGGGCGTCGGGGAAGGAGTTGAGGGCGACCGCGTACGGCAGACCGTGCCGCTCGACCATCTCCATCGCGTCGAAGGAGGCGTCCAGCCGCCGGGTGTCGGCCAGCACCAGGGCGCCGTAGGCGCCGTGGGCCAGCTGCTGCCACACCGGTGCCACCTGGTTGAAGCGCCGCTGGCCGGGGGCGCCGAACAGGTACAGCACCAGATCCGGGGAGAGGGTGAGCCGACCGAAGTCCATCGCGACGGTGGTGGTCCGTTTGTCCTCGACGCCCCTCAGGTCGTCCACCAGCGCGCCGGCCTGCGTCATGACCTCCTCGGTCCGCAGTGGCTCGATCTCGCTGACGGTGCCTATCAGGGTGGTCTTGCCGACCCCGAACGGCCCGACGATCAGCAGTTTCGCGGTGGTCTCGACAGTGTCGCGCACATAGATTCCGCTGTCGGCGGACCTGTCAGAGGATGTTGTTGAGGCCATCCAGGACCTTCTCCAGGACGTCGAGATCGGTGGGCTGGGCCGCCGGCGGTGGCCTGCGCGCGACCACATGGCCGCTGTCGATCAGGTCCGCCAGCAGGATCGTGGTGACCGCCACGGGCAGCCGTACATGGCCGGCGACCTCCGCGACCGACAGGTAGCCGCCCTGGCACACCCGGACCATCCGCTGCTGCTCCGGCTCCAGTTCCGCCACGGGGCGGTCGCCGGTGGCGGTGACCAGGGTGACCAGGTCCAGGGTGTGGGTGTTGCGGCTGGGCTCGTGGCGGCCGCCGGTGATGACGTAGGGGCGGACCAGGTCCGTGCGTACGCGGCGGGGCGTCATGTCGGTCCGCCGGCGTCGTGGCGGGGCTCGCTGGTCATCTGCCCGCCGAGCTGGGCCACCAGCTGGTGCATCCGGAAGCTGATCGCCTCCACGTCCGCCGTGCCGGAGGTGGCCGCGGTGAGGAAACTGCCGTCGCCCGCCCGGATGGTGAGGACGTATCCGTCGCGGAACTGCGTCAGGCTCTGCTCCCAGGAGCCGGGGTCGGAGCGGCACAGCCGCGCGCTGGCGCTGGAGGTGGCCTGCACTCCGGCCAGTGCCGCGGCCATCTGCTCCGCGGTGTCCCGGTCCAGCCCCGGAGTGCACGCCCGGACCAGGCCGTCTCCCGACACCAGCAGGGCGTCGTAGACGTCGGGCTGGTCCATGAGCTGTGCCAGCATCCAGGCGAGTTTCTCGTTGTCGAAGATCATGACTTGCTCTCCCCCTCGGGTTCTCCGGACGTCGGCGTGGTGCGCTGGACGGCCCGTGCGGCGCGGGCGAAGCCGCCCAGCGTGGCCGCGGACTGCCGCGGTGAGTGGCCGGTGGCCGGCGCGCCGTCGGACGGATCCGACGGGTCTGACGGGTCTGACGGACCGGCCGGTATGGAGCCCGGTGCCGCGGCGGACGTCTCCGCCGTGTACCGCCGCCGCTTGGGCAGCCCGCCCGCGGTCCTCGTCCCCGCCGCCGGCGCCGGACCGGCGGCACCGGACACGCGGTCCGGGGCGGGACCGGCGGCACCGGACCCGCCGGATGACGGGCCGGCCGCGCCCAACAGGGCCACCGGCTGGGTGGGCACGGTGTCGGTGAGCAGCGTGCTGGGCAGGAAGGTCACGGCCCGTACCCCGCTGTAGGGGGACTTGGTCACCGACACCTCGAACCCGTACCGGGCGCTCAGCAGCCCGATCACCGCGAAGCCGAACTTCGGCGGGTCGCCCAGCCGGGTGATGGTGACGGGCCCCTCACCGGACAGCAGCCGGGTGGCCCGCTCCCGCTCACCCGGCTGCAGGCCCACGCCCTTGTCGTCCACGATGACGGACAGGCCGTTGTGGGCGCGCTCGAACTGCACCAGCACCTGGGTGTCCGGGTGCGAGTAGCGGGTGGCGTTCTCCAGCAGCTCGGCGAGGGCGAGCACCAGCCCCTCCACGGCCCGCCCGACGACGGCGCGCTCGCCCTCGTCGTGGAAGACCTTGACGCGCCGGAAGTCCAGGATGCGGCTGACCGCGCCCCGCACCACGTCGCTCAGCGGAGTGGCGTTGTGCTGCCGCCCCGGGTAGGAGCCGCAGACCACGGTGATCGCCTGGGCACGCCGCAGGATCTGGGCGGTGGCGTGGTCGACCACCTGCAGATCCCCCAGCACCTGGGGGGAGTCGTGCCTGGCCAGCATGTCGGTGACGGCCACCTGCTGCTTGTTGGCCAGTGCCTGGAGCGTGCGGGCCACGGACAGCAGCGTCGTCTGGGTCATCTGGGCGGTGCGCCCCTCGGCGTCCGTCAGGGCGCGTATGACCAGGGTCCGCAGCTCGTGGAGGTGGTGGGCGAACGGCGTCCCGGCCAGTTCGGCGTCCACCGGCGGGGAGGCCGGGACGGGCTGCCGGTCGCCGACGGACTGGACGGCCGCCGGCAGGCTCACCCCGGCCAGCCGGGCCAGCTCGGCGTCCCGGGCACGGATGCCCGAGCGGGCACCGGACAACTGCGTCCGCAGCTCACGGATGCGACGGGCCTGACGCACCGCCACCGGTGTGAGGGCCACACCCAGGCCCGAGCCGAGCAGACTCGCCACGGTTGTTATATCGGTCATCGACTTTCCTCGCGGACGCGTCGTTGCGGGAAGAAACGGTCAAGCCGGTACAGGGAGGGCGACTTGAGAATCACGGTTCGCGTGCCACGACAGCGTAGGGGGCCGGGAACGGCGGGGGAGCGGAAATGGCCAGGTTGCCGCCACATCGGTGACCGTCTGGTATGAGGCGGGCACGGTTCGGCGTGTGCCTGCGGGTTATGCCGGTGTCCTGGTTGTGGGAAATTCATTCTGTACGACCGCAACGCGCGGGAAACACGGCGGCAACGCCGGGTGAACACGGAGGCGGTGTGATGGGTCCCGAGGGCTTTCCGCGAACGTGTGATGGGGATCGTGCGGAGTGCGCGGCCGGTGTTCTGGGAGCGATGACCGGAAGGAAGCCCGTCTCGTGGGGGCGCGCGAACCAGACTGCGCGCCCCCACGAGGACCACGTGCGGAGCCGGGCAGTCCCGGCCCGTTCAGAGCGCGGAGAGCTCCGCCACCAGATCGTCCAGGCCCAGCGACCCCAGCGACAGCGCCGCCATGTGCCACCGCTTGGCGTCGAAGGCGTCACCGTGCGCGGCACGGGCCGCCGCGCGGCCCGCCAGCCAGGCGCGTTCGCCCAGCTTGTAGCCGATGGCCTGGCCGGGCAGGCCCAGATACCGCACCAGTTCGCTCGCCACGAAGTCGGCCGGGCGTCCGGAGTGCGCGCCGAAGAACTCCAGGGCCAGTTCCGGGGTCCACCGCTCCCCGGGGCGGAAGGGGGAGTGGCCCGGGATCTCCAGTCCCAGATGCACGCCGATGTCCACGACGACCCGCAGGGAGCGCATCATCTGCGCGTCCAGATAGCCCAGCCGCAGCTCGGGGCTGTCCAGGAAGCCCAGCTCGTCCATGAGCCGTTCCGCGTACAGCGCCCAGCCCTCGGCGTTGGCGCTGACCATGCCGACCGTCGTCTGGTAGCGCGAGAGCCGGTCGGCGACGTACACCCACTGGGCGAGCTGGAGATGGTGGCCGGGCACCCCCTCGTGGTACCAGGTGGTGACCAGGTCGTAGACGGGGAAGCGGGTCCGGCCCGCCGTCGGCAGCCAGGTGCGGCCCGGCCGGGAGAAGTCCAGTGACGGGGTGGTGTAGTAGGGCGCGGCGGCGCTGCCGGGCGGGGCGATCATGGCCTCGACGCGCCGGATCGGTCCGGCCAGCTCGAAGTGCGTGCCGTCCAGTCTCCCGACCGCCTCGTCCATCAGGTCCTGGAGCCACGCCCGGACCTCCGCCACCCCTTCGACCGCCCTGCCGTGGTCGTCGAGATACCGCAGCGCCTCCCAGGGGGTCGCGGCACCGGGCAGGACCTTGCCGGCCTCGGCCCGCATCTCGGCGTGGACGCTGTGGTACTCCTCCCAGCCGTACGCGTACGCCTCCTCCAGGTCCAGGGCGGTGCCGTTCCAGTAGCGCGACCAGAGCCGGTACCGCTCGCGGCCCACGGTGTCCGGAGCGCCGGCGGTGGCGGGGGCGTACGTGCCGCGCAGCCAGTCGCGCAGCGCCGCCATGGCGCCGGCGGCCTCGGCGGCCCCCTTGTCCAGCTCGGCGCGCAGGGCGTCGGGCCCGCCGGAGACCAGGCCGGCGAACCAGCTCTCCCCGCCGTCCGCGCCGGTCCACTCGCCCAGCTGCCCGATCACCGTGGCGACCTGCCGGGGGCCGGCCGGGAGCCCGCTGCGCAGGCCCTCCGCCAGTGAGGCGCGATAGCCCTCCAGCGCCGCCGGGACGGCGCTCAGCCGCCGGGCGAGTGCCGCCCAGTCCCCGTCACTCCCGAGGGGCATCATGGTGAAGACGTTGCGCACGGAGTGCAGCGGGGAGATGAGGTTGCCGACCGCGCGCAGTTCCTCGCCCGCGTCGTGCACGTCGAGTTCGGCGGTCAGCCGCTCCCGCAGCAGGCGGGCGCAGCGCCGCTCGACCGTGCTGTCGCCACCGGGGCGCCGCTCGGCCTCCGCGAGCCGCTCCAGGGCGGTGCGGGCCAGTTCGGCCCGGGCCCGCAGACCGGCCGGGGAGAGGTCGGGCAGCCGTTCCGCGCTCCCGGGAAGACCGAGGTGGGTGCCGAGGACGGGGTCGAGTTCGACGAGGGCGTCGACGTACGCGTCGGCGACCTGGCGGGGCAGGGGCGCGTTCTTCGTGGCATCGGACATGGGCCACATCCTCGTACGGCACCGCCCGCCGCGTCACCGGTGACCGGTCCGCGGCGACGCGCACCGGTCACCGCGGACCGCCGCGGCCCGGCACCGGGGGTGCGGCGGCTCACCGCGGCGGGGCCGGGGGCAGCAGCGGACCGCACGTCCACTGCTGGAAGATCAGACGCGTCTCGACCCGGGCCACCTCCCGGCGCGAGGTGAACTCGTCCAGCACCAGCCGCTGGAGATCGGCGGTCCCGGCCACCGCCACATGGACCAGGTAGTCGTCGGGGCCGGTCAGATGGAACAGCGCCCGGGCCTCCGGCAGGGCCCTGATCCGCTCCACGAACGGACCGACCAGTTCCCTGCGATGGGGCCGTACCTGGACCGACAGCAGGGCCTCCAGGGGCCTTCCGAGTTTGGCCGGATCCAGTCGCAGCGCGTGGCCGAGGATCACTCCGCCGCGGCGCAGCCGCGCCACCCGGTCCAGGCAGGTCGACGGGGCCACGCCGACGGCGGCGGCGAGATCGCGGTACGTGGTCCGGGCGTCGTTCTGCAGCAGCCGCAGGATCTCCAGGTCCACCGGATCGAGTACGACGGATTCCGGCATTCGCCGAACATAACACGGCATTCCGTCATCGACTCCCGGGCGATGCCCAGGATTCCCGTATGACTCAGCTGGAAGGCATGGACGTCTCGTCCGCGAGCCCGCACCGTTCGCCGGACACCGAGGCCGTGCACGCCGGGCGCGAGGACCTCGCCGCCCTGGGCCTGCACGCCGCGCCCCTGGACCTGTCCACCACCTATCCGTCCCACGACAGCCGCGCGGAGGCCGCCCGGCTGGACGAGTTCGCCGCCACCGGCGCCCTGCCGCCGGGCCCGCCGGTGTACGCCCGGCTGGACAACCCCACCGTGGCGCGCTTCGAGCGGGCCCTGGCCCGGCTGGAGGGCACCGGGGCGGCCGTCGCCTTCGCCAGCGGCATGGCGGCCCTGACCGCCGTGGTGCTGGCCCGGGCCGCCCGGGGGCTGCGGCATGTCGTGGCGGTGCGCCCGCTGTACGGATGCAGCGACCACCTGCTCGGCGGCGGGCTGCTGGGCACCGAGGTGACCTGGACGGACCCGGCCGGGATCGCCGCCGCCCGCCGTCCCGACACCGGCCTGGTGGTGGTGGAGACCCCGGCCAACCCCACCCTGGCCGAAATCGATCTGACGGCCGTGGCGGAATCCTGCGGCCCGGTGCCGCTGCTGGCCGACAACACCTTCGCCACCCCGGTGCTGCAGCGCCCCGCCGGACACGGCGCGCGGTTCGTGCTGCACAGCGCCACCAAGTACCTCGGCGGCCACGGCGACGTCCTCGGCGGTGTCGTCGCCTGTGACGAGGAGACGGCCCGGGAACTGCGGAAGGTGCGCTTCGCCACCGGCGGTGTACTGCATCCGCTGGCGGGTTACCTGCTCCTGCGCGGCCTGGCCACCCTGCCGGTGCGGATGCGGGCGCAGTCCGCCACGGCCGCCGAACTGGCCCGGCGGCTGGCGGACGACCCGCGGGTCGCCCGCGTCCACTACCCCCGGATCGGCGGTGCGATGGTCTCCTTCGAGGTGCACGGGGATCCGCACGAGGTGATCGCCGGGGTGCGGCTGATCACCCCGGCGGTCAGCCTCGGCAGTGTGGACACCCTCATCCAGCACCCCGCATCCATCAGCCACCGGGTCGTCGGCCCGGCCGACCGCCGGGCCGGCGGCATCGGCGAGAAGCTGCTGCGCATGTCGGTCGGCCTGGAGGACGTCGAGGACCTGTGGCACGACCTCGACACGGCCCTCGGCGCCCGCCGCGGCACGGCGGAACGCGCCTCGGCGGGCGCCGGTGAGGGGGCCGGCGAAGGGGCCGGAGGCGGGGAACTCAGTGCCCGCCCGTCGGCTCCGCGGCGGGAACCGGAGCGAGCCGGGCGGTGATCACCAAGGTGCCCTCCTCGACCTGGTAGTCCAGCGGCAGCCCCAGCCCGCGCATCGCCGAGACCATCCCGGTGTTGGCCGCCTTCGTCACGGCGTAGACGCTCTCGCCGCGCGTCTCGGCGGCCATCGCCACCAGGCGGTGCAGCAGTTCGGTGCCGATGCCGCGGCGCTGCCAGACGTCCTCGACGAGGAGGGCCACCTCGGTCTCGTCGCCGTCCCACAGCAGATGGCCGAGCGCCACCAGCTTGCCCGAGGCCGTCTCGGCGGCCAGGGTGCGGCCGAAGCGCGGGCTGAGCAGATGGTCCAGATAGCGGTCGGCGTCCCGCACCGGACCGTGGTAGCGGGAGGACAGCGTCCGCTCGGAGCACCGCCGGTGCAGCGCGCGGGCGGCCTCCAGATCGCGGCTGTCCGCCCGCCGCACGGTGATCTCGTTCCCCTCCGGGAGGGTGAGCCGCTCACGGCGGCGCGGTGTCCTCGTCCCCGCGCCCTCGGTGGCGGGGACCGTGTCCAGCCGGGCGTCCAGCTCGACCAGGGCGCGTGCCCGGGCGAACTCGGTGGGGGTGAAGGGCAGGCAGGGGCGCTCCACGACGATCGTCCCGCCGTGCGGGTCGGGCAGCTTCATCACCGTCTCCTCCAGTACGCCCCCGGCCGGGGCCGGCTCCCCGGACGGCCGCCCGGCGCCGGACCGCGCGGGCACCGAGCGGATCGTGCAGCGGCCGAGCAGCTGCCGCAGGGCGAGTGGGAGCTCCGCGGTGTCCAGCGCGGTACGGGCGGCCAGGCCCAGCACATGGGTGGCGATGTCCACCAGTTCGTGGGCGTCGGCCCGCTCCAGCCAGGTGTCCCGGCCGCCCGCCGCGGCGGCCGCCCGGCGCAGTTCCTCCGGGCCCAGCTCCCGGGGCGCGCGCAGCAGGAACTCGTCCACCGTCACCTCGCCCAGCGGATGGGTCTGCAGGCTGATGACGTCCACCCGGTGCCCGGCCAGCGAGGCGCACAGCGCGGCGAGCGAGCCGGGCTTCTCCCGCACGGTGGTGCGCAGCCGCCACAGCACCGGGGCCTCCGCCACGGTGGACGCGGGTGCTCCGGGACCGGCGGCGGCCGGCCCGGGTTCGAGGGGGCCGATCTTCTTCACACCCCTTCCACGTTCCGCGCCGTCCGCGCGTTCACCGGGTTCGGGCGGCGGATGGTGCGGATGGCGCCGCGCCCACCACAGGTGCAGGCCCGCGGCGCCCAGCAGCGCGGCGGCCGACAGGACCAGCAGGACGGGACCGTCCGGTCCGTGCGCCACCGTCTTCGCGGCGCTGTCCGCCACGGCCACGGCCGTGAACAGGGCCGCCAGCTCCACCAGGTCCCGCCGCCAGTGGTGGGAGCGGGCGCCGAGGGCGAGGGCGCGACGGAGGGCGCGGCGCTCGGGGGAGCGGTCCGGCAGATGCGTGGACGATGCAGTCATGCCGTCACTCTCGCCGACCGGTGTTGCGCGGTCACGAACGGTCTGTTACCTGCGGGTTAAGGGCATTCCGCAAAGAAAGGGGAACTACCGCCTCTTTTGGGTGAGCCGCCGCAGTGTCACCCCGCACCACCGGGCGTACAGCCGCTGGAGCGGCGGGACCAGCGGACCGGCGGCGCGCGTCCACCACACCCCGGGACGGCTGAACGCCCGTACCTCCAGCCACACCGTCCCGTCGTCCGCCCGCTCCACGACGAACGCCTCCTCGCCGCTCTGCGGGTGTCCCGCCAGCGTCCCGTACCCGAAGCCGGCCCGTCGTCCGCCGTGCTCCGACCACACCACCCGGCACGGGGCGCGCAGCCGCAGCCGCCCCACGCCCAGGCCCACCACCACGCGTACCCCGGGTTCGGCACGCGTGCCGTCCGCGGTGATCTCCACCCCCATGGCCCGGTGCATCCGCCAGGACAGCATCGCCTCGGCGGCGGCCTCGAAGACCGCCGGGCCGGAGCCGATCCGGGTGCGCACCCGCAGCCGCCCGAAGCCGGGCGGGAAGCGCCCCTCCCGGGTCGCCCCCGCGCCGGTGTACGTCAGGGCGGGACCGCTGCCGTCCCGGCCGCCGGTCCCGCCGCCGTCGTCGTGCTCGCTCATGGCGCCAGCGTAGGCGCCCGGGACGCTACTGGCCGACCAGGCCCGGCCGCAGCACTTTCGTGAACAGCACCGCGCCGCCCTCCTCGCGCAGTCGCACCGTCAGTTCGCCGCTGTCGCCGTCGATGTCCACCTGGCCGTAGAACTGGTAGCCCTCGCTCGGCGGGACGTTCCCCCGCTCGGGTGCCTTGACGAAGACGCGCTCGGGGCCGAAGGTGCCGTCCAGTGCCGAGGCCGGGAAGGCGCCCGCGTTCAGCGGTCCGGTGACGAACTCCCAGAACGGCGCGAAGTCGCCGAACGCCGCCCGCTCCGGGGCGTAGTGCTGGGCCGAGGTGTGGTGCACGTCGGCGGTCAGCCACACCGTGCCGGTGATCCGCCGGTGCCTGACGAACCGCAGCAGTTCGGCGATCTGCAGCTCCCGGCCCAGCGGGGCGCCCGGATCGCCCTGCGCCACCGCCTCGACGTCCGCGCCGTCGGAGACGATCAGGCCCAGCGGCATGTCCGAGGCGATCACCTTCCACACCGCGCGTGAGCGCGCCAGCTCCCGCTTCAGCCAGGCCAGTTGCTCGGCGCCCAGCACGCCCTGCGGGTCGGAGGTCTGCGTGCCGGGGGAGTTGGCGTTCCGGTAGGTGCGCATGTCCAGCACGAACACGTCCAGCAGCGGGCCGTGGCGCACCACCCGGTGGATCCGCCCCTCGCCGTCGCGCCGCACGGAGTCCAGCGGGAAGTACTCGCCGAAGGCCCGCCGGGCCCGGGCCGCCAGCACGTCCACGCGCCGCTCGGTGTAGCGCTCGTCGGCCAGGACCTCGCCCGGGTACCAGTTGTTGGTCACCTCGTGGTCGTCCCACTGCACGATCGAGGGCACCTGGGCGTTGAAGCGGCGCAGCGAGGGGGCCAGCAGGTTGTAGCGGAAGTTGCCCCGGTACTCGGCCAGGGTCTCGGCGACCTTCGCCTTCTCCTCGGTGACGATGTTGCGCCAGGTCCCGCCGCCGGGCAGTGCCACGGTCTCCGCCAGCGGCCCGTCGGCGTAGACGGTGTCCCCGCTGAACAGGAAGAAGTCCGGGTCCAGCCGGGCCATCTCGTCGAAGATCGGATAGCCGCCCCGGTCGGGGTTGATGCCCCAGCCCTGCCCGGCCAGGTCCCCCGACCAGACGAACCGCACCCCGTCCCGGCGCCGTGCCGGGGCGGTGCGGAAGGTGCCGTACACCGGTTCGCCCGTACGGCGCGGGTCGTCCGGGTCGGCCAGCACCACCCGGTAGTGCACCTGCCGGCCCGGCGGCAGCCCGTGCAGCGCCGTCGTCCCGGTGAAGTCGGTGCCCGGACCCAGCAGCGGGCCCTGCCGGCGCCGGACGTTGCGGAAGGACTCCGTGGCGGAGGTCTCCACCACCATCCGGGCCGGGCGGTCCGAGCGCACCCACACCAGGGCGGAGCCGGCCGTCACCGCGCCGGTCTGCACACCCCAGTCCGCCCGCGGCCGGCCCGACAGCGACTGCGCGGGCGCGGCGAACACCGGGCTCGCCGCCGCTCCCGGCAGCGCCAGGGCCGCCGAGGCGGCCAGTGAACCGCGCAGCACCGCCCGCCGCCCGGGCAGCGGGCGGTGGGACGTGTCCCCTCGTGTCATGGACGAGAACCTCCTGGAGAACGGACCGGAGACCGGAGGGAGCCGGTCGCGGAGAGCGCTCATGGTGGCCGCGCAAGGAGAACACCGGGGAACCGGGCCGCCGCGGGATGACCTGCGCCGGGTGAACGCCCGCCCCGGAGCCGCGGAGCGGGCAAAGAGCGCCGTGAAAATGACAACTCCATTTGCCGTCTGAGCATTACACCGCTTCCGTGAGCAGAATCGTTCAGATATGCCCGGAACGGGTGACACGTTGCGTAACCTCGTCGTCACTTCCGCCCCACAGGTGGATGCGGCCGCACGTTGCGCGGGAGAGGGGACGCGTGCCCCGAATCGACGAGTGCCTGCTCGAGGCCATGACGCTGCCCGGAGCCCGTGGTGCCGCCGTGGTCGACCGGACCAGCGGGCTCGCACTCGGAACGATCGGCGAGCCCGCGGGCGAGGACCACGAGACGACGGCCGCCGAGACGGCGGAGCTGGCCCGGGTGGCCGCCGAGCACCCCGCCTTCGCGGCACCCGGGACCGGCGGCTTGGAGGACGGCGGGGGAGCCGGCGGCACGGCTTCCGTGGAGGACCTCATCGTCACCACGCGCACTGGCTACCACCTGCTGCGTTTCGTCGGCCGCGTCCTCGACGACGGGCTCTTCGTCCATCTGTGGCTCGACCGGGGCGGCGGCAACATCGCCCTCGCCCGCATCCGGCTGCGGCACCTCGCCGAGCGACTGGTGCTCGCGTGAGCGCCGCCCTCTCCCCGATGCTGGGGCACCTGGCGGCCGAGCGGGCCATCGGAGCGCTGCCGCGGGGAGCCGGAACGCTCTACCTGTGCGGCGGCGAGGTCGTGTACGCCGAGAGCCCCGCCGCTCCCGGCCTCGAGGTCCTGCTCGCCCGGGGCGGCCGGCTCCCCGCCTGGGGATGGCGGGAGGCGCTGGACCGGGCCGGGGCCCGCCGGCAGGTCGGCCGCTTCCTGGTGGACAACGGCCGGCTGTCCCACGGCGAGCTGGAGGTCTACCACCTGAGCGCGCTGCACGACGCCGCCTTCTTCGCCCTGGCCCCCGGCAGCGGACCGGCCCGCTTCCGCGGCGGCGCCGCCCACTGGCTGGGACCCGTCCGCCCGGTGGGCGCCGGGGCCCTGCAGCGGGAGATCCTGCGCCGCAGGAATGCGCCGCAGGAAGCTGCTGGCGGACCTGTGGCCGCACCCGGAGGTCGACACCGTGCCCCTGGTCCGCCGGCTGGTCCGCCGGAGCCCCGGCCCCGACCCGGGGGCAGCGGGCCGTGCTGGAACTCGCCGGCGGCGCGCGCACCCCCGCCGACATCGCCCGGCACCTCGGCCGTCCGGCCTTCCACGTGCTGGTCGACGTACGGCGGCTGGCCGCCGCGGGGCACGTCGAGACGCCGCCCGCCGCCCGCCGGCCCCGCCCCCCGTCTCCGGCCGGATCCCGGAGGTGTCCGCAGATCCGGACACCGCCCTGCTGCGCCGGATCCGCGACGCCCTGGAGGCACGCCTGTGACGTCCCCGCCCGCCCGCACCCGCCCCGTCCCCTTCGCGCCGTCGTGAAGCGCACCCTGAACCTGAAGCAGTTCGCCGGGAAGGGCGGCAGGCGGCCGATCCCGGGGTGCTCCGTGAACTGCGCCTGCTGCGCACCCGTGTGTCCCAGGTCACCGGAGCCGTCGTGGTCGGTGCCGACGGCGCCCTGCTGGCCGAGGACGCCCCCGCCGCGGACGCCGGACACCCGGCGGCGCGCACCGCGGCCGCGCTCGCCGCGGCCCTGCGGCTGGCGGAGACCGCCGAACGGGGCCGGCCGCGGCGCCCGCCACGGCGTCCTCGGCCCGCTGCGCGCTCTGACGGCCCGCCAGTGGCTCCGGCTCGCCCTGCTGGCCGCCGTCGGCATGGTCGGCTTCAACCTCGCGGTGCTGGCGGCCGAACGCACCGCCGAGCCGGCGGTCCCCGGCGTCCTGGTCGGCTGCGCCCCGGTCGTCGTCGCCGTGATCGTTCCCGTGCTGAACGGCCGCCGCCCCGCCCGGCCGGTGGTGTACGGGGCGCTGCTGGTGGCGGCCGGGGCGCTCGCCGTACAGGGCTGGGGGCGCACCGACGACGCCGGTCTGCTGTGGTCCGCCGGGGCACTGGCGGGGGAGGTGGGGTTCGCGGTGATCGCCGTTCCCCTGCTGCGTCCGCTGGGCGCCCGGCTGCCGTCCGCGGCGGCCTGCGGGCTGGCGGCGGTGGAGGCCGCGCTGCTCGGTCTGGTGCTGGACGGCGGGGGCTGGCTGCGGGTCCCGGAGCAGGGCGAGGCGGTGGCGCTGCTGTGGCAGGCGGTCGTCGTCACGGTGGTCGGCTTCGTGTGCTGGTACGCCGGGATCGGGCGCATCGGTGCGGAGCGGGCCACGCTCTTCTCCGGGCTGGTCCCCGTCAGCGCCGCGCTGACGGCCCCGGTCGTGGGCACCGGCTCGGTACGGCTGGGCCTAGGCGGGCGGCAGCCTGCTGGTCGGCCTGGGGGGCGCGGCGGGGGCGGGAGCGGCGGCCCGCCGCCGGCCGGCACCGCCCGTACCGGACGGTGCCGCGGCGCGGCGCCCGGGGTGATCCGGCCCGCCGTTCACCGGTACGGGCGCGGGACCGCCGCCGTCCGCCCTACGATGACCCCGTGGTCCGGGACGGCACCGGTGCGGGCACCGGCGAAAGCGGGGACGAGGACGCGGCGGAGGTCTTCGAGGAGTGCCGTCCGGTCCTGCTCTCGGTGGCCTACCGCATGCTCGGCCGGGTGGCCGACGCCGAGGACGTCGTGCAGGAGACCTGGCTGCGCTGGTCGGCGGCCGACCGCTCGGCCGTGCGCGAACCCCGCGCCTATCTGGTGCGTGCCGCCACCCGCCTGGCCGTCGACCGGCTGCGCCGGATCCGTGCCCGGCGCGAGGCGTACGTGGGGCCCTGGCTGCCGGAACCGCTGGTCACCGACTACGCCCGCACCGTCCCGGACGGGACCGAGCGGGTGCTGCTCGCCGAGTCGGTCTCCCTGGCGGTGCTGGTCGTCCTGGAGTCGCTCTCCCCGCTGGAGCGGGCGGTGTTCGTGCTGCGCGAGGCGTTCGGCCTCCCCTACGGTGAGATCGCCGGGACCCTGGACCGGAGCGAGGCGGCCGTGCGGCAGCTCGCCGTGCGCGCCCGGCGGCATGTCGCCGGGCGCGCCCCCCGCTTCGACGTCGACCCCGTACAGCGGAGGGAACTGACCGAGCGGTTCCTGGCCGCCGCCCTGGAGGGCGACCTGGAGGGGCTGCTGGCCGTTCTGGCCCCGGACGCGCGGCTGGTGGGTGACGGCGGCGGCCGGGCGAAGGCACCGCTGCGGACCATCCTCGGTGCCGACAAGGTGGCCCGCTTCACGGCCGCGGTCGCCCGGACCCCGGTTCCGGACCTGGAGATCGTCCCGCTGGAGGCCAACGGCGGTCCCGCCCTGCTCGCCACCGTCGGCGGCCGTCCGTACGCCGTCCTCGCGCTGGAGACGGCCGGCGGTCTCGTGCGCTCCGTCTACCTCATCAGCAACCCGGACAAGCTGGCCCACCTGGCTCCGCCGGCCGGCCCGGCCCGTCCGGTGCCCTGACCGCGCCGGCGCCGCCGCCCGCTCACAGTCCGCCGCTCACCCGCAGCACCGCGCCCGTGGTGTACGAGGCCTCCGGCGACAGCAGCCAGGCGACCGCCCCGGCCACCTCCTCCGCCTCCCCGGGGCGGCCCATCGGGATGACCCCGGCCTTGCGCCACGGGCGCTGCGGGTCGCCCATCGTGGCGTGCATGTCGGTGAGGATCGTGCCGGGCTGCACGGAATTGACCCGCACCCCGTCCGGGCCCAGCTCCTTGGCCAGCCCGACCGTCATGGCGTCCAGTGCCGCCTTCGTCGCGGCGTAGTGGACGTACTCACCGGGGCTGCCGAGGGTGGCCGCGCACGAGGAGACCGTGACGATCGCGCCGCCGCTCCCCCCGTACCGCGTGGACAACTCGCGCGCGGCCCGCCGCGCGCACAGCAGCGTCCCCATGACGTTGACGTCCACCACCCGGCGCATCACCTCCGTGGCGGTCTCGGTGAACCTGCCCAGCGGACCGGTGACCCCGGCGTTGAGGACCGCGCCCGTGACGGGCCCCAGCCGGGCGGCCGTCTCCTCGAAGAGGGCGTCGACCTCGCTCTCGACGCTGGTGTCCAGCCGTACGGCGATCGCCTCGGCGCCCGCGGCCCGCACCGCCTCCACCGTCCGTCCGGCCGCCTCGGCAGACCGCTCGTAGCCAACGGCGACGTCGTGCCCGGCCCGGGCCAGCCGCCGGGCGACGGCTGCTCCGATGCCGCGGCTTCCGCCGGTGACGATCGTGACCTGCCGCGCCATGCCGTTCTCCCTCGCTCGTGGCCGGACCGCCGGATACGGCAGCCGGGGAATATGATCGATCACTCATGGGGAGGAGCGCCAGGGGGCTGATTGGTCTTGACCAAGTGGCCGGTGCGTCCCTATCGTCGGCATACGCAAGGACCTTTAAAAAACAAGCGCGCGTAAACCCGGCGGGACACGGCGACTGCGGAGGCAAGGGTGGGGACCACGCAACTGGAGACGGTGCCGGAGCCGAAGTACTGGCACCTCCGGACGGTGCTGTCGAACGCGCTCGACTCGGAGTTCGAGGTGGGGGAGATCCTGCCGAACGAACGGGAGCTGGCCGCGCGCTTCGGCGTCGCCCGGGCCACGCTCCGCCAGGCGCTGGAGCAGCTGGAGCTGGAGGGCCGTCTCCAGCGCCGCCGCGGAGTGGGCACCACCGTCGCGCCGCCGCGCGTCGGCGTGGAGGTGAACCCCACCCGGCACAGCTGGCCCGGTGCCCCGGGGGACGCCTGGCAGACCGAGGGCTGCGCGGAGGACGTGCCGCCCGCCGCGGTGGGCAGGGCGCTCGGCAGGGACGACGAGAAGGTGTACACCGTGCGCCGGGTCCGTACGGTGCACGGCCAGCCGGTCGCCACCGAGCTGCTGTACGTACCGCCGGCCTCCGTGCCGGGGCTGTCCGGCATCGCAGGTCTGGGGACCGACGCGGGTGTCGCCCGCGGCCGGGCCGTTCTGCGCGAGCTGCAGCGCCTCGAACTGGGCGGTCAGGAACGCACGGTGGAGCTGGGTTCGGCCCGCGCGGAGGACGCCAAGCGGCTCGACCGCCTGCCCGGAGCGCCCGTCCTCGTTCTCACCACCCGTTATCTCGCGGCGGGCGGTACGGCGGCGGTCGCGGTCTCCACCTACCGGGCCGACACCTGCCGGCTGACCTTCGGGGAACCGGCCGGCGCCGGTCTGCTGGCGGCGGGCTGACGGCTCACCGGCCGGATCCCGGCGAGGTGCGGGGATCTCCCGTCGGGGCGGGGCTTCCCCGCCCGCAGGCCCGCGCGGTACGGGCCTCGGCGGGTTCCTGTGGGACCCCCGGCGGGTTCTCGGCGCGCTCAGTGGGATCCTGTGCCCTCCACGGTGAACAGCTCCTCCTCGACATGGCCGAGGGCCAGCCGCAGCGCGCCGGTCGTGATGGCCTCACCGGCCAGCCGGGACAGCTCCACCCGCGGCGGCCGCAGACAGTAGCGGGCCAGTTCACGGCGGAGCGGATCCAGTACGTCGTTCAGCCCGGTGGCCCAGCCACCGACGACCACCAGTTCGGGATCCAGGGCCAGCACCAGTGCCGCCACGTCGTGCACCAGCCGCCGGTTGAACCGGTCCACGGCCTGCCGTGCCCGCGCGTCGCCCTCCCGCGCCAGCGCGAACACCTCCGCCACCGCCGCCTCGTCCAGCGGGTGCAGTGGTTCGCCGGTCGTGGACAGCAGCCGCTCCGGAGTGGCCTCGCGGCCCAGCAGGTGCAGTGCGCCGATCTCTCCGGCCGCGCCGCCGAACCCGCGGTGCAGGCGTCCGCCGATCAGTGAACCGGCCCCCGGGCTCAGCCCGGCCAGGACGAACACCATGTCGCCGGAACCGGCCGCCACTCCCTTCCAGTGCTCGGCCAGCGCGGCGGCGTTCGCGTCGTTCTCCACCAGCACCGGGCAGCGGAACGAGCGCCGCAGCCGTTCGCCCAGGGGCAGTCCGGTCCAGCCCGGCAGCGCCGTGCACAGCCGGACCGTGCCGTCGGACTCCACGATTCCGGGGCTGCCCACCCCCACCGCCCGCAGGGTGCTGCGCGGTACCTCGCAGGTACGCAGCAGTTCGGCGACGGTGCCGCGCACCCGCTCCAGCCGTTCGTCGGCCGTGGCGCGCTCGGACACCTCCCGCCCGAGCGTGCCCAGCCGGTGCCCCGACAGATCGGCGAGGACGGCGGCCACCCGGTGCGGGCCTATCTCGACGCCGAGCAGATGGCCCGCCTCGGCCCGGAAGCGGTAGCGGCGCGCCGGCCGACCCTGCCGCCGGACGTCACCGGGGCCCACCGCCGCCTCGGCCACCAGCCCGGCCGTCACCAGCTGCTCCACCACACCCTCGACCGTCGGCCGGGACAGCTCCGTGGCCTGGGACAGATCGGACAGGGTGGGCGCGCCGTCGGCGGCGCGCAGCGCGCGCAGAACGACGGTGGAGTTGATCCTGCGCAGCAGGGAGGGATCCCTGCCGGTGAGCCGCCCCAACGTCCGCCTCCTGGGAAGTGCGCATCTGTGGGCGGATCGTATCCGGTGAGCGGCAGGGCGGCGAGAGCCGGGGCGGCGAGAGCCAAGGATGGCCCGGCCCCGGCCCGGCCCGCTCAGCCGGGCACGACGAAGCCCGACTCGTAGGCGGTGATCACGGCCTGAGTCCGGTCGCGTGCTCCCAGCTTCGCCAGCACCGAGCTGACGTGCGACTTCACCGTCTCGGTACCCAGCACCAGCCGACCGGCGATCTCCGCGTTCGACAACCCTCGCGCCATCAGCCGCAGCACCTCCTGCTCCCGTACGGTCAGCGCGGCCCGCTCCAGTACCCGCCGGGAGCGTTCGTTGCCGCGTCCGGCGGCCAGCCGCCGCAGAGCGGCGGGAAAGAGCAGTGACTCGCCCTCCGCCACCAGCCGTACCGCGTGCGCGATCTCCGCCGGACGCGCCCGCTTCAACAGGAAGCCGTCCGCCCCGGCACGCAGAGCCTCGTAGACGTAGGCGTCCTCCTCGAAAGTCGTGATCACCAGGATGCCCGGCGGCTCGGGCACCGACCGCAGGACCGCACGAGTCGCCTCGATACCGTCCAGCAGCGGCATCCGCACATCCATGGCCACCACGTCCGGTCGCAGCCTGCGCACCAGTGGGACGACCGCCGCGCCGTCGGCGGCCTCGCCGACGACCTCGATGTCCGGCTGGGCGTCGAGGATCGCCCGCAGCCCGGCGCGTACCAGCTCCTCGTCGTCGACGAGCAGCACCGTGACGGCCATCGCGTCACCCCCGCGCGTATCCGTCGAGGGGGAGGCGGACCTCCAGCCGCCACTCGCCCCCGGCCGGTCCGGCCTCCGCGGTGCCCCCCAGTAGCGCGGCCCGCTCACGGATGCCGTGCAACCCGCTGCCGGTGCCCGGCGGCGGGGACGGCTCGGGCAGCGGATTGCGCACCGCGAGCCGCAGTTCCTTCCCGGCGGCGGCCACCCGCACCGCCACGGGAACCGGGCCCGCGTGCCGCAGCACATTGGTCAGCGCCTCCTGGAGAATGCGGTAGCCCTCCCGGGAGATCACCGCCGGTACGGTGTCCAGACCGCCACCGGTCTCCGCGGTGACCAGGGCACCCGAGGCCCGCGCCGACTCCAGCAGCCGGGAGGCGTCCTCCAGCTTCGGCGGCTTCCCGGCAGCTCGCGCCTCGCCGTCCTCCCGCAGCAGCCGCAGCACCCGCTCCAGGTCTTCCAGGGCCCGCCGGCTGGTCTCCTCTATCGCGGCCAGTGCCCGCTCGGTGAACCGGGCCGACCCGGCGGCCCGGGCCGCGCCCGCCTGGACGACGGTGGCGGTCAGCGCGTGGCCGATGGAGTCGTGCAGTTCGCGGGCGAGCCGGTTGTGCTCGAGCAGCCGCTCGGTGCGCTGCTCCAGGGCGGCCAGCCGTTCGGCCGCCGAGGGCGCCAGCAGCCGTCTGGCCAGGGCGGCCGTCAGCGCCCCCGACGAGACGACCAGCACCAGCAGGAGCAGTGGCGGCAGCGGTGCCAGCAGGACGTACCAGCCGCCGAGGACGAAGGCCAGGTGCCATGCCGGTATGAGCAGCCAGACGGACAGCACCGTCAGCGGCATGCCCAGTGCCACCCGCAGCGCCAGCCACAGCCCCGTGCGCCACCGGTCGGGCCAGGAGGCCGACGGTGTCGCCGCGATGCCCGTCTCCGCGGCATCGGGGCTCAGCGGCTCACGCTGCCCGGGAACGAGCATCAGGCGGGCCTGGATGCCCTCGGCCTGCCGCAGCGCCGGCACCCCCAGACCGAAGACCGCGGCCAGCCCGACGGGCACCGCCAGTGCCCGCAGCCACTGCCAGGCGGGGCCTTCCTCCAGCCCGGGGAAGACCATCATCACGACCATCGCCGCCAGCCCGCCCAGCGCCAGATGCAGCCAGCGGGTGTAGGTGACCGTCCGTGCCGGTGCCTGCACCAGGGCGCGGAGGGGAGCCGGGAGACGAGGGGACATACCCGCCATCGTGCCAGCGCGTGCGATCACCGCGCCTCCCCCGCACGGGGGAGACCGAACCCACGGACGGGGGAAGCGGCGGGGCCCCGCCGGGCGGCAGCGTGGTGGCCATGACCTCGATCGAACTGCGCGAGCTGACCAAGGAGTACGGCAGGGGCGGAAAGGCCGTCCGCGCCCTGGACGGGCTCACCGTGACCATCCGCCCCGGCAGTGTCACCGGCTTCCTCGGTCCCAACGGCGCCGGCAAGTCCACCACCATGCGCCTCGTCCTCGGCCTGGACCGGCCCACCTCGGGCACCGCCCTGCTGGACGGCCGCCCGTACGGGGCGCGCCCCGAACCGCTGCGGCGGGTCGGTGCGCTGCTGGACGCCGGAGCGGCCCACCCCGGGCGCACCGCTCGCGACCATCTGCGCGTCCTGGCGAGCAGCAACCGCATCCCCGGCCGCCGGGTCGCGCAGGTACTGGAGGAGACGGGGATGGCACCCGCCGCCCGGCGCCGGGTGCGGACCTTCTCCCTGGGCATGCGGCAGCGGCTGGGCATAGCCGCCGCGCTGCTGGGGGATCCCCCGGTGCTGCTGCTCGACGAACCGGTCAACGGGCTGGATCCCGAGGGGATGGTCTGGCTGCGCGGGCTGTTGAGACGGCTGGCGGACGAGGGCCGCACGGTGCTGGTCTCCAGCCATCTGATGGGAGAGGTCGCGCGGATCGCCGACCGGGTCGTCGTGCTCGGCGCGGGACGTCTGCTGGCCGACGCGGTGCTGGAGGACTTCCTGCGCGAGCACGGCGACCCGGCGGAGCCGGACTCGCTGGAGGCGGCGTATCTGCGGCTGACCGCCGGCGCCGCGCGGTACCGGACGAGGAAGGAGGCGTGAGGGATGAAGGACGCACCGTTCACCGCCGTACTCCGGTCGGAATGGCTCAAGGTC
The DNA here is from genome assembly GCF_036323805.1 of Streptomyces rubellus. NCBI lineage: Bacteria > Bacillati > Actinomycetota > Actinomycetes > Kitasatosporales > Streptomycetaceae > Streptomyces > Streptomyces rubellus. Next base: position 161,730 of record NZ_JAZDCX010000009.1, on the reverse strand, counting down.
CGGACAACGCCCTCGCTGGCGGGCGGCCTCCTGGCCGTCCTGGCCGTCACGGTCGGCGTCGGCGCCCTGGTCACCGGCCTTCTCGGTGAGGCCGAGAGCGACAACCCGGGCTTCGAGCCGGTCTCCTTCGCCTTCTTCGGGCTCAACTTCGGTCAGGTGGCCGCGATCTGCTTCGGTGTGCTGGCCGTCGCGGGGGAGTACGGCCACGGCACCATCCGTCTTTCACTGGCGGCCGTGCCCTCCCGGGAGAAGTTCTACGGTGCCAAGCTCACCGTTCTCGGCGGCCTCGCCCTCGTCGTCGGCCTGCCCGCCGGTCTGATCACCGTGGCGGTCGGCCAGGCACTGCTGGGTGAACACGGAGCCGGGATCGGTGATCCCGGAGTGCTGCGGGCCGGGATCGGCTGCGGGATATACCTGAGCCTGCTGACCTTGCTGTCGGCCGGGGTCGCCACAGTACTGCGGAGCACGGCCGGCGCGCTGGGAACGCTCGTGCCGCTGATCTTTCTGATATCGCCGGTGGTGGGCCCGGACGCGTGGTTCCTGCCGGACCGGGCCGGGCAGCAGGTGCTGCATCCGGTGCCCGAGGGGCCGCTGGGGGCGTGGAGCGGGATGGCGGTGATGGCCCTCTGGACGGCGGCGGCCCTCTGCGCGGGGCTGGCCGTACTGCGCCGCCGTGATGCCTGACGGTGGTGGACACGCCCGACGGCGACCCCGGCGGTGACAGGGCCGGGGCCGCCTCGGTCAGGAGGGGGCGCCGAAGGCGGCGGACCGCAGTCGGCCGAACTCCTCGGCCATCGTATCCAGCGTCCAGTGGGCGTTGAGCCCGCTGGGGTTGGGCAGCACCCAGATCCGGGTGTCACCGATCAATGCCTCCTGCGGGCCGATCCGCGCCTTCTTGTCGCCGAAGGCGGCCCGGTATGCGGTCACCCCGACCACCGCCAGCCACGCCGGGCGCAGCCGGGCGACCTTCTCGGTCAGCACCCGCCCGCCCTCGGTGTACTCCTCGGCGGTCAGTTCGTCGGCGCGGGCGGTGGGCCGGGGCGAGATGTTGGTGATGCCCAGGCCGTACTCCAGCAGCTCGCGCTGTTCGGACGGCTTCAGCCGTCTTGGGGTGAAGCCGGAGGCGTGCAGCACCGGCCAGAAGCGGTTGCCGGGATGGGCGAAGTGGTGCCCCAGCCGGGCGGTCGTCAGTCCGGGGTTTATCCCGCAGAACAGCACCCGCAGCTCCTCGGCCACCACATCCGGGACGGTACGGGCACGCAGCTGCTCCATCTCCTCCCCGGACATCCCCCTTCCCGGGGGCGTCCCGGGGGTCAGAGGATCGCCCCGGGAGTGTAGGCGGCGGCCTCCGGACGGCGCTTGGCGATCTCCTCGATCCGGGCCACCACCGAGGCGACCTGGTCACCGGCGGCACCGGTGAAGGACAGCCGGTCGGCCAGCAGGGCGTCGAGCTGCCCCCGGTCCAGCGGGAGACGCTCGTCGGCGGCGAGCCGGTCCAGCAGTTCGTTGCGCTCGGCCCCCTCGCGCAGCGCCAGCGCCGAGGCGACCGCGTGCTCCTTGATGGCCTCGTGGGCACTCTCCCGGCCCACCCCGGCCCGTACAGCGCCCATCAGCACCTTGGTGGTGGCGAGGAACGGCAGGTAGCGGTCCAGTTCCCGGGCCACGACCGCAGGGAACGCGCCGAACTCGTCCAGCACCGTCAGGAAGGTCTCCAGCAGGCCGTCGAGGGCGAAGAAGGCGTCCGGCAGGGCGACCCGGCGCACCACCGAGCAGGAGACGTCGCCCTCGTTCCACTGGTCGCCCGCCAGCTCCCCGGCCATGGAGGCGTAACCGCGCAGGACGACGGCCAGTCCGTTGACGCGCTCGCAGGAGCGGGTGTTCATCTTGTGCGGCATCGCCGAGGAACCGACCTGGCCCGGCTTGAAGCCCTCGGTGACCAGCTCGTGGCCCGCCATCAGCCGGATCGTCCTCGCCAGGGAGGAGGGCGCCGCGGCCAACTGGACCAGCGCGGTCACCACCTCGTAGTCCAGCGACCGCGGATAGACCTGGCCGACGGAGGTGAAGGTGCGCCCGAAGCCCAGATGGGCGGCGATCCGCCGCTCCAGCTCGGCCAGTTTCTCCCCGTCCCCGCCCAGCAGGTCCAGCATGTCCTGGGCGGTGCCCACCGGGCCCTTGACGCCGCGCAGCGGGTAGCGGGCCAGCAGCTCCTCCAGCCGGGCGTACGCCACCAGCAGCTCGTCGGCCGCGGTCGCGAAGCGCTTGCCGAGCGTGGTGGCCTGCGCGGCGACATTGTGGGATCGGCCGGCCATCACCAGTTCGGAGTGCTCGGCGGCCAGCCTGCCGAGCCGGGCCAGCGCGGCGACGGCGCGGTCGCGCACCAGCTCCAGCGACAGCCGGATCTGCAGCTGCTCGACGTTCTCGGTCAGATCGCGGGAGGTCATGCCCTTGTGCACATGCTCATGTCCGGCCAGCGCGTTGAACTCCTCGATCCGCGCCTTCACATCGTGCCGGGTGACCTTCTCGCGCTCGGCGATCGAGACGAGGTCGACCTCCTCCAGCACCCGCTCGTAGTCGGCCAGCGCCGCCTCGGGCACCTCGATGCCCAGGTCCCGCTGGGCCCGCAGCACGGCCAGCCACAACCGCCGCTCCAGCACCACCTTGTGTTCGGGAGACCACAGACGGGCCAGCTCCGCGGAGGCGTAGCGGTTGGCCAGGACATTGGGGATGCGCGGCTTGTCAGTCACACCCGGGGATTCTACGGGGTGTCCTCGCAGGCCAGGGGCCTCAGTCCGGACACCGGACCTCCCTCCCGGTCCGGTACCGGGACCGGTGCCGGACCCGGTGCCGGTGCCGGATCCAGCGGTGCCAGCTCGGGCCGCTTGGGCAGGCGCCCGTCGCCCGAGGACCTGCCGGTCAGCCGGCGGCCGATCCACGGCAGCAGATGCCGCCGGGCGAAGCGCAGGTCGGCGGTGCGGCGCCGGTACCAGCCGGGCAGTACGGCCGGTGGCAGGGCGGCGTGCCAGTCCGTCTCGGCCTCGTGCCCCAGCCGCTGCCAGACGGCCTCGGCCACCCGCTCGTGCCCTTCGGAGGACAGATGCAGCCGGTCCTCGGCCCACAGCCGGGGATCACCCAGCGCCGCACAGCCGTACAGGTCGACCACCAGCGCCCCGTGTTCCTCGGCCAGGACGTCGATGAAGTCGAACAACTGCTCCATGCGGACCCGGTACCGCTCCAGCACCGGTCCGCGCCGTCCGGGGCTGCGCATCAGCACCAGCTGTCCGCAGTTCGGGGCGAGCTTGGCGACCGACTCCGCCAGCAGCCCGCACACCCGTCCCATGTCGCACTTCGGGCGCAGCACGTCGTTGAGACCGCCGACCAGCGTCACCAGGTCCGCGCCCAGCGCGGCGGCGACGTCCACCTGCTCGTCGGCGATCTGCCCGATCAGCTTTCCGCGCACTGCCAGATTGGCGTACCGGAAGCCCTCGGTGCGGGCGGCCAGCCGGGCGGCGAGCAGGTCGGCCCAGCCCCGGTAGCCGCCGTCCGGCAGCGGATCCGACATGCCCTCGGTGAAGGAGTCCCCCAGGGCGACGAAGCTGGTGATGACGGGCGGGGCGGGCACTTCGGGTGTGCTGTCAGGTGAGCTGTCCATGGCGCAGGCCATGGTAACCAACCGCCCGGTACGCGCCCCGGCCCGCCGCCTCCCGTCGTCACCGTCCGGTCGTCACCGTCCGGTTCTCACCAACCGGCTACCTGCCCACCAGCTCGCGCAGCACGTCCTCCATGGTGACCAGCCCGACCGCACGCCCGTCCGTACCGATCACCGCCGCCAGATGCGTACCGCTGCTGCGCATCGCGCCCAGCACGTCGTCCAGCGGAGTGGTCGCCCGCACCCGGGCGATGGGCCGCAGCGCGGAGGCCGGGAACGGCGCCTCGCGGTGCACGGCGTCGAGCGCGTCCTTGACATGCAGGTAGCCCAGCGCCCGGCCGCCGTCGTCCACCACGGGGAAACGGGAGAAGCCGCTGCGCGAGGAGAGCTGCTCCAGGCCCTCGGCGGTGACCCCGAGCTGGGCGGAGACCACGCGCTCGGTGGGCCGTACCACCTCGGCGACCGGGCGGCGCCCCAGCTCCAGCGCGTCGCGCAGCCGCTCCGTCGCGCGCTCGTCCAGCAGCCCGGCCTCGCTGGAGTCCGCCACCAGCCGCGCCAGCTCGTCGTCGGAGTACGTCGCGGACACCTCGTCCTTGGGCTCCACCCGCAGCAGCTTCAGCAGGGCGTTTGCCAGCGTGTTGATGCCGAAGATCACCGGACGCAGGGTCCGGGTGAGGCCCACCAGCGGCGGGCCCAGCAGCAGCGCGGTGCGCTCGGGCGCCGCCAGCGCGATGTTCTTCGGCACCATCTCGCCGAACAGCATGTGCAGATAGGTCGCCACCGCCAGCGCGATCACGAAGGCGATCGGATGGATGAGGCCGTCCGGTACGCCCGCGAGGTGGAACGCCGGTTCCAGCAGGTGTGCGATCGCGGGTTCGGCGACGACGCCCAGCACCAGCGTGCACAGGGTGATGCCCAGCTGTGCCGCGGCCATCAGGGCCGACACGTGCTCCAGGCCCCACACCACGCTGCGCGCCCGTTTCTCGCCCCGTTCGGCGAGCGGTTCGATCTGGCTGCGCCGTACGGAGATCATCGCGAACTCGGCGCCCACGAAGAAGGCGTTGGCGACCAGGGTCAGCAGACCGATCAGCAGTTGGACGGCGGTCACCGGCGCACCCCCCGGTCGTCATGGGCCCGCTCCCCGCGTTCCCGTTCGTGTTCCCGCTCCTCGCGGCCCCGGCCGCCGGAAACGGCGCCGGCGGTCTCGGCGCCGTGATGGCGGCCGCCGCTGTAGTGGTGTTCGGCGCCGTAGGCGTCGTGGTCCCGCTCCGCCGGAGCGGTCAGCCGCACATGGGCGGCCCGCCGCCCGGACGCGTCCACGACCTGGAGCCGCCAGTCGGCCACCTCCAGGATGTCGCCCACCACCGGGATCCGCCCCAGTACGGTGGCGACCAGCCCGGCCAGGGTCTCGTACGGGCCCTCCGGAGCGCGCAGTCCGATGGTCTCGAGCTGGTCGGTACGGGCCGCGCCGTCCGCGTCGTAGACCATGCGGCCCTGCCCGTCCTCGCCCGCCGGGACGAGGTCGGGGGTCTGGAGCGGGTCGTGCTCGTCGCGGACCTCTCCCACGACCTCCTCGATGATGTCCTCCAGGGTGGCGACTCCGGCGGTGCCGCCGTACTCGTCGATCACCACGGCGATGCTGTTCTTCCCCGACAACCGGTCCAGCAGCCGGTCGACGGTCAGCGACTCCGGCACCAGGACCGGCTCGCGCAGCAGCTCCCTGACCGGGTGGTGGGGGCGGCGGTCGGCGGGCACGGCGAGCACGTCCTTGATGTGGGCGATGCCGACCACGGTGTCGAGGTTGCCGCGGTAGACGGGGAAGCGGGACAGCCCGGTCGCCCGGGCGGCGTTCGCCACGTCCTGGGCGGTGGTGTGCTCCTCCAGCGCCGTCACCTGCACCCGCGGTGTCATCACGCTCTGCGCGGTCAGCTCGGCCAGCTGGATGGTGCGGACGAACAGCTCGGCGGTGTCCGCCTCCAGCGCGCCCTCCTTCGCCGAGTGGCGGGCGAGCGCGACCAGCTCCTGGGCGGAGCGGGCCGAGGCCAGCTCCTCGGTGGGTTCCAGGTCCAGCCGGTGCAGCACCCGGTTCGCGGTGTTGTTCAGATGGGTGATCAACGGCCGGAAGGCGGCGCTGAAGCCGCGCTGGGCCACGGCGATCCTGCGGGCCACCGGCAGCGGCCGGGAGATCGCCCAGTTCTTCGGCACCAGTTCGCCGACGACCATCAGTACGACGGTGGACAGCGCGGTGCCCAGGACCAGGGCCACCGAGGAGGCCGCGGAATCGGGCAGCCCGGCGGCCCCCAGCGGGCCGGCCAGCAGCCGGGCGGTCGAGGGTTCGGCGAGCATGCCGATGATCAGCCCGGTCACGGTGATGCCGAGCTGGGCGCCGGAGAGCTGGAAGGTGAGCGACCGCACCGCCTTGAGCGCGCTGTCCGCGCCCGGCTCGCCGCGTTCGGCGGACCGCTCCAGTTCGCTGCGCTCCACGGTGGTCAGCGAGAACTCGGCCGCGACGAAGACGGCACACGCCAGGGTCAGCAGCAGGGCCAGCAGCAGAAGGAGGACTTCGGTCATGAGGTCACCTCCGCCCCATGATCCGAGAACGCGGGGCGTTCCGCGCGGTGGTCGTGGCCGGTTCTACTACTGGGAGGCTCGCCCATGGGCGGACGTTCACACACCTTTCTTTCGCACACGCGGGGCACCGCGCGATGGACTGTCCATCGTAAGCGAGCCGCCGCCCGTTGCCCGGTGCGGTGCCCGGCTCAGTGACCGGCGCGGTCCGGCGGCAGCGGCTCCACCGGTCCTGCCGCGCGTACCCCGCGGCGCGCCACGCCCGGTGGGCGAGTTCGTTGTGGTCGAGCACCATGGCGTCGGCGCGCCGGCCGCCCAGCGCGGCGAACCGCTCCCCGGCCGCGGCCGGCAGGGCCGAGGCCACCCCGCGGCGCCGGTGCGACGGACGGACCGCGAGCCGGTACAGATGGCACCGCCAGCCGTCGAAGCCCGCGATCACCGTGCCCACCAGGAGTCCCCCGTGCTCGGCCGGCAGCAGCGCCCGGGGGCCCCGCTCGATCAGGCGGGCCACGCCCGCCCGGTCGTCGCTGACGCTCGTCCCCTCGGCGGCCTCCTTCCGGAAGACCGGCACGGTGTCGATGTCCGCCTCGACGGCCGTGCGTATCCGGAGTCCGGCGGCGTGCGGGGAATCGCTCACAGCGGCATTCCAGCACCGGCCGGGGCAGGGCGTGCGGGGTTTCACCATGCGGGCGACGGGTCGGGGCGGTCAGGTGCCCCGCAGCTCCCTGATCACCGGGGCGAAGGCCTCCAGAGCCGGCTCGTGCACGCAGAAGTAGGTGAAACCGTAGCGCTCGCGGTGGGCGAGCACCTGACCGGCCATCTCCGCGGTACTGCCGCACAGGAGGGCGGGATGCTCCAGGAGCTCGTCCTCGGACAGCCCCATGGCGTGCGGGACCAGCTCGCGGGCCGCGGCGCGCCGGTCGTCGGTGACCGCCACCCGCTGGACCAGGAAGTTCAGCTCGGCGGGCGCCTCCCGGGCGGCGGCGTGGCGCCGGTAGGCGGCCACCCGCTGCTCCAGCTCGTCGGGGGAGAGCAACCGCAGCACGCCGTCCGGCGCGCCGGGCAGCTGCCGTCCGCCGGTGAGGGAGACGATCTCCGCACGGCGGGCGGCCAGTGCCAGCACCCGGTCGCCGTTGCCGCCGATCAGCAGCGGCGGCCGGGGGCGCTGCACGGACGCCGGTGTGTGCCCGGGGTCGGCCAGCAGCCGCTCCAGTTCGCCGACGGCGTGTTCCAGGTGGTCCACCCGCTCGCCCGGCGATCCCCAGGGCAGACCGGCGCGCTCGTACTCGGAGCGCACGTACCCGGTGCCCAGGCCCACCTCCAGACGACCGCCGGTGAGCCGGTCGCAGGTGGCGATCTCGCGGGCGAGGAGGGCGGGGTTCCACAAGCCCGCGTTGAGGACGAAGGTGCCCACCCGGGGCCGTTCGGTCGCCTCGGCCGCGGCGACCAGGGCCGGGAAGGGCGCGGGCGCGCCCAGGTGATCGGGTACCAGCAGCACGTCATAGCCCAGTTCCTCGGCGCGGCGGCACTTGTCGCGCCAGCTGTCGCCGGAGTCGACGGCGGCGAGGTTGACGCCGAAGCGGAACGGTCGGGGCATGCGGTTCTTCTCCTCGGGGACGGAGGTTCAGGGTCGGGAACGGGGACTCGTCGCCCGGAGCCCGGGGAGCCGGCCTCAGGCCCGCCGGGTGGGTTCGAAGCGCTTCATGCGCTCCAGTACCGCCTCCGCGTCCGGCTCGGGCATCTCGTCGACGATCCGTCCGTCGGCGAGGAAGAGCACCAGGTCGGAGTGGGCCGCGGCGCGCGGGTCATGGGTCACCATCACCACCGTCTGCCCCAGCTCGTCCACGGCCCGCCGCAGGAACCGCAGCAGTTCCAGACCGGAGCGCGAGTCGAGGTTTCCGGTCGGCTCGTCCGCGAAGACCAGCCGGGGCCGGGAGGCCAGCGCGCGGGCGCACGCCACCCGCTGCTGCTGGCCGCCGGAGAGCTGCGACGGCCGGTGTCCCAGGCGGTCCCGCAGCCGGAGCGTGTCGATCACCGTTTCCAGCCACTGCGGATCCGGCCGGCGGCCCGCGATGTCCATGGGCAGGGTGATGTTCTCCTCGGCGGTCAGGGTGGGCAGCAGGTTGAACGACTGGAACACGAAGCCGATCTCGTCCCGCCGCAGCTTCGTCAGCGCCCGGTCGCCGAGCCCGGTGATCTCCGTGTCACCGACCCACACCTGCCCGCGGGTGACCGTGTCCAGTCCGGCCAGACAGTGCATCAGCGTCGACTTCCCCGAACCGGACGGGCCCATCACCGCCGTGAAGCGGCCCTCGGCGATGTCGACGTCCACGTCGTCCAGCGCCACCACGGTCGCCTCGCCGCTGCCGTACGTCTTGGTCAGGCCACGGCCCCGGGCGGCGATCCGCCCGTTCCCCGGGGCCCGTCGTGTCTTCTCCGCTGCGGTGGACACCGCACCTCCCGGTCTCGCGGGTCTTACGGACGGCTCCCCCGCGGGGAGCCGAGACCAGTGCACTACCCGGTGTGCGGACATCCATCCACCGTGCAGGTCCACGGGGCGCGCCCCGCCGTTCCGGCCGCGCCCCTGCGGTGTCAGGGCCGCCGGGCGCGGCCCAGCACATGTGCCGAGACCGGGGTCGGCACACCGCCCGGCGGCACCCGCAGCCGCCGGTGGGAGAGCGGGGCGAATCCCGCCGCTGTGATCGCGGCGACCGTGTCCCGGCCGGTGTGGCAGCCGCCGAACAGCCGCGGCCACACCGTGCGGTCCAGCGCCCGCTGCAACAGGACCGCCGTACGGGCCCCGGCCCGGACGTGCTCGTAGAAGCGCAGCTCACCGCCCGGCCGCAGCACCCGCCGCAGCTCCGCCAGAGCGCGGGCCGGATCACCGACCGAGCACAGCACCAGCGACACCACGGCCGCGTCGAACTCGCCGTCCTCCGCCGGCAGCGCCTCCGCCACGCCCGGCACCACCGTGACCGGGACGGCGGCGCGCCGCGCGGCCTCCTCGGCCGACCGCCGCAGCCGGGGCTCCGGCTCGACCGCCACCAGTTCGCGTACGTCCGCCGGGCAGTGGGCGAAGTTCAGACCGCTGCCCGCCCCGACCTCGATCACCCGGCCCGACAGCCCGGCCAGCAGTTCGGCGCGGTGCGCCCCCAGCCCCGCCCGCTCGTCCAGTGCCGGGGCGAAGCGGGCGTAGTAGCGCGCGAACAGTGGATGGTGCACGGGGCCGCGCCGGGAGTCCTCGCGGTGGAAGGGGGTGCTGCCGCCGGGTGCCGTCATGGGAGCCCTCCGGTCGGGACGGGGGTCGGTAGAGGAAGACGGGACAAGGAAGCCGGAAAGGGATGGGGAGTGTGTCAGCACGTCCCAGTGTCGCCCCGGGGGATCCGGAGCAGTGGCGGCGAGTCCGCCACCGGTCCGGCCGGGCCCGCCGCGGACGGTTCCGCACCCGCCCAGACACCGCCGAACTCCGGGGACAGCCAGTGCGCGGCCCGCGCCCGGAAGACCGCGGGCGGCAGGGCACCCGCACCACTGGGCAGCAGTCCGGCCAGGGGCGCGCCCGCCGCCACCGGAAGATCGGCCAGGTTGCAGCGGGCCGCCAGATCCGGCTCGCGCGGCCAGCTCCCGACCACCACCCCGGCGCACTCCAGCCGCCGGGACCGCAGCGCCTCCGCCGTCAGCGCCGTGGCGTTCAGCGTGCCCAGCCCGGCCGCGGCGACCACCAGCACCGGCGCCCCGAGCAGTTCCGCGACGTCGGCCAGGGTCGCTCCCCGCCCGTCGAAGCGCACCAGCAGCCCGCCCGCGCCCTCGACCAGCACCAGGTCGTGCTCCTTCGCCAGCGTCCGTGCCGCCTCCGCGGCCTCCCCGGGGCCCACCGGGGGCAGACCGGCGCGGCGCGCCGCGGTCTCGGGCGCCAGCGGATCGGGGTAGCGGGCGAGCTCCACGGCGGTCACCCCCGCACCCGCCAGCCGCCGCGCCTCGGCGGCGTCCCCCGGCTCGTCCCCGGCGACCCCGGTCTGCGCGGGTTTGAGCACGGCCACCGAACGGCCCGCCGCCACCGCCGCGGCGGCCAGTGCCGCCACGGTCACGGTCTTGCCGACCTCCGTACCCGTCCCGGTGACGACCAGTACCGACATCTCCCGTGCCTCTTCCCGCGCTCTCGATCCGTGCTTCCGTGCCTCCGGCGCTTCCGGAGCGCGCTCAGCCCGCGCGCGCCGCCGCGCACACCGCGTCCGCGATCCGTGCCACGTCCTCGTCGCCGGTGACGTACGGCGGCATCGTGTACACCAGATCACGGAACGGCCGCAGCCACACGCCCGCGCGCACCGCCGCCTCGGTCGCCGCCGCCATGTCGGCCTCGTGGTCGAGCTGGACCACGCCGATGGCGCCCAGCACCCGCACGTCCCGCACGCCCGGCAGCGCGGACGCCCCGGCCAGACCGGCGCGCAGCCCGGTCTCGATCCGTCTCACCTCGCCCGCCCAGTCCTGACCGAGCAGCAGGTCGAGGGAGGCACCCGCCACCGCCGCCGCCAGCGGATTGCCCATGAACGTCGGACCGTGGGCCAGTACCGGCACCTCGCCCCGCGAGATGCCCTCGGCCACCCGGGCCGTGCACAGTGTCGCGGCCATCGTCAGGTAACCACCGGTCAGCGCCTTGCCGACGCACATCACATCCGGGGTGACCCCGGCGTGGCCGGCCGCGAACAGGGCGCCGGTCCGGCCGAAGCCGGTGGCGATCTCGTCGAACACCAGCAGCACGCCGTGCTCGTCGCACGCCTCGCGCAGCACCCGCAGATAGGCGGGGGAGTGGAAGCGCATCCCGCCCGCGCCCTGCACCACGGGTTCCACGATCACCGCCGCCAGTTCCCCGGCATGGGCGGCGACCAGTTCCCGCAGGTGGGCCTCGTACGCCGGGTCGGGCCCGGCGTCGAAGCCGTCCGGCGGCGCGTCCGCGAAGACCTGCTCCGGCAGCACCCCCGACCACAGGTGGTGCATGCCGCCGTCCGGATCGCACACCGACATCGGCTGCCAGGTGTCCCCGTGGTAGCCGCCGCGCCAGGTCAGCAGCCGCCGCCTGGCCGGTCTGCCGAGCGAGCGCCAGTACTGCAGGCACATCTTGACGGCCACCTCGACCGACACCGAGCCGGAGTCGGCCAGGAAGACGTGCTCCAGCCCCTCGGGGGCGATGTCCACCAGCCGCTTGGCCAGCCGCACGGCCGGCTCGTGGGTGAGCCCGCCGAACATCACATGGCTCATCCGCTCCAGCTGGGCGCGGGCCGCCTCGTTGAGCACCGGGTGGTTGTAGCCGTGGATCGCCGACCACCACGACGACATCCCGTCGACCAGCTCCTCGCGTCCCCAGGCCGGCCGGGCCAGCCGCAGCCGGACCCCGGAGGCGGCGGAGACCACCAGCGGTTCGGTACGGCCCGGCATCGGGCCGTAGGGGTGCCAGACATGGCGGCGGTCGAGGTCGAGCAGCTCCCCGTGCGGGAGCGGCGCGTCAGGCATTGGGCGGCAGCTCCGTACCCGCGCCCCGCCGCCGTACGGCCACCAGGTCCGTACGGGCCGCGGAGGGCGGGAGACCGCCACCGGTCCGCTCGCGGGCGCCCGAACCGTCCGCGCGGTCGGCCCCGTCCGCGCAGTCCGCGTCACCGCACGGTCCGCGGCCGCCGCCGGACGCGGCGAGCGCGCCGGCCCGGTGCTCCGGCAGGGTCCGCTCCCCGGCGCCCTCCACCTCGAAACCGGCGTCGGCGATCATCTCCAGGTCGGCCCGGCCCGCCTGGCCCTCGCTGGTGAGGTAGTCGCCCAGGAAGATCGAGTTGGCCAGGTGCAGGGCCAGTGGCTGCAGCGACCGCAGATGCACCTCGCGCCCGGCGGCCAGCCGCACCTCCGCGTCGGGGCAGACGAAGCGGACCATCGCCAGGATGCGCAGGCAGCGCTGCGGGGTGAGGTTCCACTCCTTGGCCAGCGGCGTCCCCTCGAAGGGGATGAGGAAGTTCACCGGTACCGAGTCCGGGTCCAGCTCGCGCAGCGCGAAGACCACGTCCACCAGGTCCTCGTCGGACTCGCCCATGCCCGCGATCAGCCCGGAGCAGGCCGACAGGCCGGCGGCCCGCGCCTGCCGCACCGTCTCCACCCGGTCGGCGTAGGTGTGCGTGGTGGTGATCTCGCCGTAGGCCGCCTCGGAGGTGTTGAGGTTGTGGTTGTAGGCGTCCGCGCCCGCCTCGCGCAGCCGCTCGGCCTGGCCCTCGGAGAGCAGCCCGAGACAGGCGCACACCTCCACGCCCTCGTTCTGTTCCCGGATGGCGTCGATGGTCTTCGAGACCCGGTCCACGTCCCGGTCGGTGGGCCCGCGGCCACTGGCGACCAGGCACACCCGCTTGGCGCCGCCGGCCACGCCCGCGGCGGCCGCCGCGACGGCCGCCTCCGGCTTCAGCCAGGTGTACTTCAGGATGCCGGCCTTCGAGCCCAGCCGCTGCGAACAGTACGAGCAGTCCTCGGGACACAGCCCCGACTTCAGGTTGACCAGGTAGTTGAGTTTCACCCGCCGGCCGAACCAGTGGCGCCGCACCCGCCCGGCCGCGGCCACCACGTCCAGCAGGTCTTCGTCGGACGTGGCCAGCACGGCCAGCGCCTCGTCACGTGTGGGCGGCTCGCGTCGCAGCCCCTTGTCCACCAGCGCGTTCAGCAGGTCCATGGTGCCGATCCTGGCCCACCGCACCGGTCCGGGCCAAGGACGCACCCCTACAACCGGGCAGGTGGAGCTCTGTGCGGCACCGCACCCGCCGCGGGCCCGGCCGCGGCTACCGTCGGGCCTGACCGGCCGGAGCACCGGCACGGCCGGGAGCAGACGCACCCGACAGAAGACGGCGCCCGACACAGGACGAGGGACGGCCAGATGCCGCAGGAGCCAGACCGCAGCCCGGACCCGTTCGGCTGGATCGGGGAGCAGCGCGAACGGCGCCGCCGCGCGGGACTGGCGCGTACCCTGCGACCCCGCGCCGCCGACTCCCCGCTGCTCGACCTGGCGGGCAACGACTACCTGGGGCTGGCCCGCCACCCCGTCACGGTCGCCGCCGCCCGGGAGGCCGTACACCGTTGGGGCACGGGCGCCACCGGCTCCCGGCTGGTCACCGGCAGCACCGAACTGCACGCCGAACTGGAGGCGGAGCTCGCCGCCTTCTGCGGCTTCGAGGCCGCCCTGGTGTTCTCCTCCGGCTACACCGCCAATCTCGCCGCCGTCACCGCCCTGGCCGGCCGGGACGCGCTGGTGGTCTCGGACGCCGCCAACCACGCCTCGCTGATCGACGGCTGCCGCCTGGCACGCGCCCGGACCGTGGTCGTCCCGCATGCCGATCCCGGTGCCGTCGGCAGGGCGCTCGGCGGTTTCGACGGGCGCGCCCTGGCCGTCACCGACGCCGTCTTCTCCGTCGACGGCGACGCCGCGCCGCTGCCCGGCCTGGCCGCCGTCTGCCGCGCCCACGGAGCCGCGCTGCTGGTGGACGACGCGCACGGGCTCGGCGTCCTCGGTGACGGCGGGCGGGGCGCCCCGTACGCCGCGGGCCTGTCCGGGGCCCCGGACGTGGTGGCCACCGTCACCCTCTCCAAGGCCCTGGGCAGCCAGGGCGGCGCCGTCCTCGGACCGGCCGGGGTGATCGACCACCTGGTCAACACCGCCCGCAGCTTCGTCTTCGACACCGGCCTCGCCCCGGCGGCGGCCGGGGCCGCGCTCGCCGCGCTGCGGCTGCTGCGGGCCGAGCCCGGCCGGGCCGCACGGGTCCGCGAGGCGGCCGGGCGGCTGTACGGGCGGCTGACGGCCGCCGGTCTGGACGCCACCCGTCCGGACGCCGCCGTGGTCTCGGTGCGCGCGCCCTCCCCGGACGCGGCCGTCCGCTGGGCCGCCGGCTGCCGTGCCGCCGGACTGGCCGTGGGCTGCTTCCGGCCTCCGTCGGTGCCCGACGGGGTCTCCCGGCTGCGGCTGACCGCCCGCGCCGATCTGTCCGCCGCCGAGCTCGACACGGCGGCGGACACCGTCGCCCGTACCGCGCCCGCCGCCTGACGGGGTTCCTCCGCGGGGCGGTGCGAGGCCCCGGGGACAGCCGGGGCCGGTTCACCGCCGCTCCGCGGAACGGCCCGGGGGCCGTCCCGCCGCGGGGGTCCTCGTTCCGGACACCCTGCGGCGCAGCCCGAAGGGCAGCAGGGCCCACACCGCGACGCAGAAGACGAGGACGCCCGCCGCCACCGCGATCCCGGCGGTCCGTCCCAGCACCACGTCCACGACCAGCAGCACCGCCCCGGTCAGGGCGAGGGCGAGCACCACGAGACCGGCCCCGGCCAGCCGTGAGGAGACCTCGACGATCAGTCGTTTCGCCCCGCGCCGGAACAGCACCCGGTGCAGCGCCGCCGGGGCCGTGAAGAGGATCGAGGAGGCGACGGCCAGCAGCAGCGTGGTGAGGTAGGTGCCGCGCTGCACCGCGTCCAGTTCGGTGAAGCGCTGGGTGAAGGCGAGGGTGAGGAGGAAGGCGAAGAGGATCTGGACCCCCACCTGGATGACCCGCAGTTCCTGCAGCAGTTCGACGAAGTTGCGGTCATCGCGTTCCAGGGGTGTCTCGCGGCGCTCGTCCATACGGATCCGGGTTCCGCGTACGGCGGCCTTCACTCGCCGCCGCACCCGGGACCCGCTCACCGGTACCGGTGGCGGCACCGGCGGGCCCGGTCAGTCCGGCCGGCCGTCCGGTTCCGGCGGGAGCGCCACCAGGGAGGTGCGCCGCGGGCCGTCCAGTACGCGCAGCGCCCGTGCCAGGGTGGCGGCGTGCAGCTCGGACTCCCCGCGCCCGTGCATCACGGCCAGGGCGTCCCGCAGCGCCGCCGCCCGGCCGGCCAGGGCCTGGGCGGCGCGCAGGGCCCCGTAGGTGTCGCGTCCCCGGGCGGGATTGATCCGGCCCAGCAGGTCGACGATCTCCAGATAGCGGTCGATCACCTCGCCCTCCGCCCTGGTCAGGGCGGGCAGCGGCGGCAACTCGGGCGGCAGCACCGGGCGCGTCCCCTCTCTCAGCCGGCCGCGCGTGCCGCGCGGGACGCCCTGCGGTCGGCCGTGAGCCGGTCCACGAGCCCGTAGGCCACCGCGGCCCCGGCGTCGAGGAACAGGTCCCGTTCGATGTCCTGCCGGACGCGTTCCAGGGGCTGCCCGGTGTGCTCGGCCAGCAGTTCCTCCAGCTTGTGGCGGGTGCGCAGCATCTCCTGGGCCTGGATCTCCAGGTCACGGGCCTGTCCCCGGACGGGCTCGGCCAGGGAGGGCTGGTGGATCATCACCCGCGCGCCGGGCAGGGCCAGCCGCTTGCCGGGGGTGCCCGCGGCGAGCAGGACGGCCGCGGCGGAGGCGGCCTGTCCCAGGCAGACGGTCTCGATGTCGCAGCCGACGAACCGCATCGTGTCGTGGATCGCCGTCATCGCGGTGAAGGAGCCGCCGGGGGAGTTGATGTAGAGCGAGATGTCCCGTCCGGGCGCGGAGTGCTCCAGGTGGAGGAGCTGCGCCATGACGTCGTTGGCCACGGCGTCGTCGATCGGGGTCCCGAGGAGGACGATGCGCTCCTCGAAGAGCCTGGAGTACGGGTCCAGGGTCCGGGATCCGTAGCCGGTGGGCTCGGTGAACTCGGGCAGGACATGACGGGCGGTGGGGCGGTTCGTCCGGTGCACGGTGCGGTCCCTTCGTCGGCCGGGCGGGCGGGGCGGTGGGGAAAACGTACATAATTTGCAGGACGTACATCTGGTTATGCTGGGAGCATGGCTTATGAAATTCCGGTGACGCAAGCCCGCGCCGAGCTCGCCGACCTGATCAACCGCGTGGTGTACGGGGGCGAACGGGTGGTGGTGACGCGCCACGGGAAACCGCTGGTGGCCCTGGTGACCGCCGCTGACCTGGAACGACTGGAACAGCCGGGTGAGACCGGGCAGGACGGGGTGATCAGCACGGTCTCCACCGTGCGGGAGGTGCCGTCCGCTCCCGGCGAACGCGGTCGCTTCGGTATCGCGGCACATCACCCGGGCCCCGCCTCCGGGGACCGGCGCCCGGGCCGCGGGATGTAGGAAGCCGGCGGTCGGGCCGGGCGCCGGCCGCGACGGGGGGCGGCCCAGGGGGGCCGGCGGGAGGCGCGCCGCGAGCGAGCCGGTGCCCGGTTACGGGACGGTGCTCACGGCGCGGCGCTCACGTCGCGGTGCTCCCGGAGACCGGGCCGGAGCCGTCGTCCTTCTCGCGGGCCGCCGCCTGCGCGGCCTTGGCGTCGGGCGCGTACAGGTCCACGTACTCCTGGCCGGACAGGTTCATGATCGCGTACATGATCTCGTCGGTGACCGCGCGCAGCACCGTGCGGTCGTCCTGCATCCCGGCGAAGCGCGAGAAGTCCAGCGGTTCGCCGAAGCGGATGGTCACCCGCCCGATCTTCGGCAGCTTCCGGCCCGGCGGCTGGAGCTCGAACGTCCCCACCATGGCGCACGGCACCACCGGCGCCTTCGACCGCAGCGCCATGACGGCGACCCCGGTGCGGCCCCGGTACAGCCGTCCGTCGTGGGACCGGGTGCCCTCGGGGTAGATGCCGAGCAGCTCGTCCCGGCCCAGGACCTTCAGCCCCTCCTCGATGGCCGCCCGGCCCGCCCCCCTGCCCGACCGGTCCACCGGGATCTGCCCCACGCTGCGGAAGAACGCCGCGGTGAGTCTGCCCTTCAGGCCCGGCCCGGTGAAGTACTCGGCCTTGGCCAGGAAGGTGATGCGCCGCCTGAGGATCGCGGGCATCAGGAAGTGGTCGGAGAAGGACAGGTGGTTTCCGGCGACGATCGCCGCACCCTCGTCCGGAACGTGCTCCAGCCCTTCGATCCGGGGCCTGAACAGCAGCCGCAGCAGCGGTCCCAGCAGGACGTACTTGAGCACGTAGTAGAACACGGGGCGGCTCCCGTCTGTACCGGTGTACCGGGTCGGCTGGTGCGCTGCGTTCCGCGAGGTCACGAGGCGGAACGGGGGGTCAGTCTATGTACGGGCGGCGGCGCGCGTGACCGGCTCCGACGGGGGCCGTGCCGGCCGGGGCCGGCATCCGTACGGGGGTGCCGGGTTCTTCCGTCTCACGTCTGACCTCTACCCGCCGGCCGCCGGGGCAGACGCCGTCCCGCCGCGGACGGCACGCCACGGCGCCGGGCGTCCGGGAGGGCGCGTGGTGCCGTTGCGGGAGCGGACGGGGGAGGAAGGGTCTGCGGGCGGGCTCCCGCGGGTAGCCGTGGGCAATGTTCTTCGACACCTGGTACGACCTGCTGCGTGTGGCCGTCATGACCGTCTGCGCCTACGCCGCCCTGATCGTGGTGGTGCGGCTGTCGGGCAAGCGCACGCTGGCGAAGATGAACGCCTTCGACCTGGTGGTCACCGTGGCCCTGGGCTCGACGCTGGCCACCATCCTCCTGAACCGGACCGTCTCCCTGGCCGAGGGGGTGCTCGCCCTGGCCCTCCTGGTGGCCCTGCAGTTCGTCAACGCGCAGGCGGCGGTGCGCTCCCGACGCTTCCGGCGGCTGATCAAGGCCGAGCCGACGCTGCTGCTGAGCGACGGGCGGCTGCTCACCGGGGCGATGGCCAGGCAGCGGGTCACGGCGAGCGAGGTGCACCAGGCGATCCGCTCCCAGGGGATCGGCGCGATCGAGGACGTCGCCGCGGTGGTCCTGGAGACCGACGGCAAGTTCAGTGTGCTCCCCCGGTCCCAGGAGGGTTCGGGCAGCTCTCTGCGGGAGGTCCGGAACCCGGCGGGCGCGGCACCGGACAGGTGACCGGCCGCGGCCGTGCGGTATGCGGTACGGGGCCGTCACGCCCCGTCCGGCCGGTCGCCCTCCGCTGCCCGTCCGGTGCCGCGCGACTCGAGGAAGTAGGCCCCCAGGCTGCCGGCGAGGGTGGCGAAGACGGCGACGGAGTAGACCGCCAGCACGATCTCCAGCACTCTGGCGAAGGGGTCGGGGCGGCCGAGCGGCTCCCCGGTGACCGCGGCCAGCGCGGTCGCGTGCAGGGCCTCGCCCAGGGTGGGATAGACGCCGAACTCGTACAGCAGCTCGGCGCTGCCCAGCACGGTGAGTGCGGAGACGGCCGCCAGCCAGCCGATCCGGTCGCCGAGCACCCGGCGCGCGGAACGGGAGGAGCGCACCACCGAGGACAGCACCCGTCCGGTGCGCAGCATCCGCACCGAGCGGGCCAGCCGCAGCACCCGCAGGAAGGGCAGGAGCAGGAAGAGGAGCTGCCACCAGTTGCGGCGCAGAAAGGCCCCGGTGTCGGGGGCGACGACGACCCGGACGAGGAACTCGGCGGCGAACACCGCCCACAGCAGCCAGCCGGTCACGGTCAGCGCCGTACTCAGCGCGCCGTCCGGACGGGCCAGCCGCTCCCCGAGGACGACCAGCAGGAACAGCACCCCCAGCACGCTCATCACCGGGGTGGCGCGGTCCAGCAGTTCCTGGGCGAAGCGCTCGCGTTCGTCGCGGGGACGGGAGGGCAGCTCGGGCACACCGCCGCCCCTACCCGCTGCCGGGACGAACAGTCCCGCGACGGGAGGCCCCGGTACCGTGCCGCGGGCGGCCACCGGGATCCGCCGCCGGAGTGCGCCACCGGGGTGCGCCGACGCCGAGCGGACATGCCGCGCTCGGAGTTGGGCAACAGCGTGTGCATGCTGGATGTTCTGCTGACCGTCGCGGGTCTCCTCGCCCTCGGGGTGGCCGTCCTCTTCCGCCGTATCCAGAGCGCACCGCTGAGCGGACCGCTGCTGGCCCTGCTGACAGGGATCCTCTTCGGCCCGGAGGTACTGCGGGTCATCGACCTGCCCACGGTGCTGGACGCGCACAGGGAACTGCACGAGTTCTCCCGGCTGCTGCTGGCTGTCTCGGTGATGGCCGTGGCCCTGCGCTATCCGATCCACGACGTACGGGCCCTGGCGAGGCCGGTGTCCGTCCTGCTGGTCGTGGCCATGCTCGGGATGGCACTGCTCACCACGGCGCTGTCGGCCGCAGTGCTCGGCGTCGGCCTCGGCGCCGCCGCGCTGCTGGGCGCGGCCCTGTGCCCGACCGACCCGGTGCTCGCCTCCAGCGTGGTCACCGGCGATCCCGCGGAGAAAAGCGTCACCGCCCGCACCCGGCAGCTCCTCTCCCTGGAGTCGGGGGCCAACGACGGCCTCGCGCTGCCCCTGGTGCTGGCCGCGGTGGCGATCGCCGGGACGCTGTCGGGAACCGACGCGCTGCTGGAGTCCCTGTGGCAGGTCCTGGGCGCGGTCGCCCTCGGCGTGGTGGCGGGGGCGCTGGGCGGAAGGGTGCTGCGCGCCGCCGAGGCCAGGAGGGACGTCGAGGCGGGCCCGCTGCTGGTGTACACCCTGCTGCTGGCCCTCTCCGTCCTGGGCGCGTCCGGGCTGCTCCGCACGGACGGCGTACTGGCCGTCTTCGTCTCCGGCCTGGCCTTCAACGCGACGAGCTCGGTGAGCGAGCGCGCCGACGAGAACAAGAACGACGAGGCGGTCAACCGCTTCCTGGTCCTGCCGCTGTTCGTGGTGTTCGGGGCCATGATCCCCTGGAGCGAGTGGGGGGAGCTGGGCTGGAGCGGCCTCCTGCTGGTCGCCGGCGTACTCCTGCTGCGCCGTCTGCCGGTCCTGCTCGCCCTCAAACGCCCCCTGTCCCTGGGCTGGCGGGACGCCGTCTTCCTGGGCTGGTTCGGTCCCATCGGGGTCTCGGCCCTGTTCTACCTGACCATGGAGGCCCACCGGCTCGGCGTCGACCCCACGGTCCTGGCAGCCGGCACGCTGGTCGTCGCCGCCAGCACCGTCGTGCACGGCGCCACCACGGCCACCGGCCTGACCCTCTACCGCAAGGCGGGCGAACGCGGCGGGGAGAGGACGGAGGCCGCCGGATGAACGCGCCCATCGCCCTCCTGGGCTGCCTCCTGCTCCTCCTCGTACTCGCCGACGCCTCGATCACGGCCCTGTCCATGGTCAGGGTGACCGGCCCGGTCACCGGATGGGTGACCCGTGGAGTGTGGCGGCTGTTCCTGGCCGCCCACACCAGGAAGCCGGGCGGCGGGCTGCTGCAGTGGAGCGGAACGGTCACCCTCCTGGTCACCTTCCTCACCTGGACGCTGCTGCTGTGGGCCGGGTGGCTGCTGTTCTTCGCCTCTCACGAGCGGGCCGTCGTCGGCTCCCTGACCTCCGCTCCTGCCGACGGCTGGTCGCGGGTGTACTTCACCGGCTACACGGTCTTCACGCTGGGTACCGGCGACTACGTCCCCGGCACGGCCTGGGCCCAGGTGGCCACCGCCGTCGCGGCGCTGTCGGGGCTGTTCCTGGTCACCCTGTCCCTCACCTATCTGGTGCAGGTGGTCCAGGCGGTGGTCCACAAGCGCTCCGTGGCCGTGCAGGTCCACGCCCTGGGACCGGACGCCGGGCGCATCGTCGCCGGGGGATGGACCGGCGACGGGTTCAGCTC
This sequence comes from Streptomyces rubellus, assembly GCF_036323805.1. Taxonomy (NCBI): domain Bacteria; kingdom Bacillati; phylum Actinomycetota; class Actinomycetes; order Kitasatosporales; family Streptomycetaceae; genus Streptomyces; species Streptomyces rubellus. The sequence continues at coordinate 141,035 of NZ_JAZDCX010000009.1, read as the reverse complement.
CATGTTCAACCAGCATCTGGTCTCCCTGACCGAGCCCCTGCTGCGGATGGGGGAGCAGCACCTGGCCTTCCCGGTCGTCCACTACTTCCACTCGAACGTCCGCGGCAAGGCACCCGCCTGTGCCGTGGCCGACCTCGACGACGCCCTCCTGCTGCTGCGGGCCGGCACGGACCCGCGGGCCCGGCCCGACCCGGCGGCCACCGGCCCGCTGTGGGCCGCCCTCGGTCAGGTGCTGGACAACCTGCAGGGCCGGTTCTTCTCCCGGGCGGAGCGGGAGCGGCCCGCTCCCGCCCTGTCGGCACTGCACGAGGCGGGGGTTCCCGCCGTCGACGAGGAGCGGTACGCCGCCCAGGTGCGTGAGCAGGCCCGGCGGCGGCGTGCCGTCCAGGGGTTCCTGCACAGCGACGGATGGCGCGACGGCCGCCCGGACTCCTGAGAACGCCGGGAGCACACCGGGCGGAGGCCGGTACGCCGGGGGCCCCGTCCGCGGTCCGTCCGCCGTCACTCCGCGGTGCGGCCGGTCCGGCCCGGGACCGCACACGCCGCCGAGGTCGCCGAGGAGGACCGGTCCGGCCGGGTGCGCTGCCCTGCCCGGTCGGTACGCGCACCGGGTGCGGGGATCTCCCGCCGCCACGGATCGTGGCCGAGGGAGGCGAAGACCCGGTGCATCGCCTCGGCGACGTCCGCGGCCCCGCACCGCGCGTCCAGGCCCGCGGCCCGCCGGACGGCCGCCGTCCAGTTGGGGAGCTCCGCGTCCAGCCAGCCGAGTGCCTCGGCCCGGCCGCCGGGGAAGTCCGTGGTCCCTGCCCCCGCTCCGGCCGTCCCCCCGGCGGCCCGGAGCGCGGCGGCGGCCCGGTGCAGCAACGCGTCCGCCATACGGCTCTCGGCCGCCGCCCGGACGGCCGGGCCGTCCGCCGCGCGCAGCTCCCCGGCCGCGAAGAGCCGCAGCAGCTCGGGAAAGCGGTACCGGAAGGCGGCCGCGGCGGGTTCCAGCAGCCCGGCGTCGGCCAGTTCCTCCAGTGCCGCTCCGGCGGCGGGGGGCGGCAGCGTGGCCAGCGAGGCGGCGAGCTCGGGCCCGAAGTCCGGTCCCGGCACGAGGGCCAGCAGACGGAACAGCCGGCGGGTCCCGGGCGTCAGCTGCCGGTAGGAGGAGGCGAAGGAGGCACGCAGGAGCCGCCCCCCGTACCCGAGACGGCCGAGCCGCGGCCCCTCGGGACGCAGCAGACCGACCAGCTGCCGCACGGGAGCCGCCGGCCCGGCCCGGCTGGCGAGGACCGCGAGGCGGTTCCCGGCGGCCCGCAGCGCCGGAGGCAGGCGGCCGCAGAGCCGGGCGAGCTCCTCGGCCGCCCCGGGCTCGGCGGCGACCGTGCCGCCGCCGGCCACCCGGTCCAGCAGCCGTACGGCCTCCGCCGTGGACAGGACGCCCGGCCGGAGCCGCACGGAGCTCTCCAGACCGGCCAGGGCCCGCCGGCCGGTCACCAGGACCAGACAGCGCGGGCCGCCCGGAAGCAGCGGTCTGACCTGTTCCTCGTCGGCCGCGTCGTCCAGGAGCAGCAGCATGCCGCGGCCGTGCGTCACCGACCGGTAGAGATCACCGCGTTCCTCGGTGTCGGACGGGATCCGGGCGGCGGGGACGCCCAGGGCCCGCAGCAGCCGGGCGAGGGCGGCTCCGGAGCGCAGCGGCCGTGTGCCGGAACCGCCCAGGGAGAGGTGGAACCGGCCGTCGGGGAAGTGGTCGGCGCACTCCTGGGCGAGCCGGAGCGCCAGCGCGGTCTTCCCCAGCCCCGGCTGCCCGGTGACGAGGGCGATACCGGCGGTGGTCCCCGTACCGCCGGCCGCCGCTGCGGCCAGCGGGCGCAGCGCGGCCAGTTCCGGTCCGCGTCCGGTGAAGTCGGCGGGCGGGGCGGGGAAGGCGGGGGACACGGTCCCCGGCGCGGGGGAGGCCGGGGGCGGCCCGGACCGCCCCCGGCCTCCCCGGCCCGCGGTGGCGGCCCGGTGCAGCTCCGCCCGCAGCCGCGGGGAGGCGCCGAGCGCGTCCGCGAGCGCCTCGACGGTGGACCGCTGGGGACCGCGGTTGCGGCCGCTCTCCAGCTCGCTGACCGAGCGGGTGCTGACGCCGGAGGAGACCGCCAGCTCGCGCTGGGTGAGACCCGCCGCCGTGCGCGCGCCGCGCAGCAGCGGGCCCGGACCCGCGGGAGGTGGGGGGTGTCGGGGTGTCATGACCGCCATGATGTCGAGGGGGACCGGGCAGGTTCCCGGGAAATCGAAAGGTGCCGTCCCGTTGCCCTTCCGGGAACTCGTAGAATGATTTCCGTGCAACTCCCAAGTGCACACCTATGGTTACCCGGAAATTCCGCCGCCGCGGCCGACGGGGCGGCGGCCGGAACGACGGCGGCAGGGGCGGTCGGCCACCGAAGTCCGCTGGCGGCACTGCTGGCCGCGCACCGGGCCGAGGCGGGACTGACCCAGGAGGCCCTGGCCGCGGCGGCGGGCATGAGCGTCCGGGCGGTCCGCGATCTGGAGGCGGGCCGGGTACGCGTACCGCAGCGGCGGTCCGTGGAATCCCTGGTCGGGGCGCTGTCACTGACGAGCGGGGCCCGGGAGCGCTTCCTCGGCGCGGTCGCCGAGGCACGCCGGGACCGGACGCGTGTCCGGAACGGCTCGGGGCGGTGTGCCGGCGGCGCGCCGGGCGACGGGGCGGGGACGCCCGCGGATCCGGTGCCGGCCCAGCTCCCTCCGGCACCGGCGGACTTCACCGGACGGACGGCCGAGGCCGCCGCGCTCCACCGGGCGCTGCGGAACGCCCCGCACCGTCCGCCGGGAACGGGGACGGCCGTCCTGGCGGTGACGGGCGGGGCGGGGGCGGGCAAGACCGCGCTGGCCCTGCACACCGCCCACCGGCTGCGCGACTCCTTCCCCGACGGACAGCTGTACCTGGATCTGCGGGCCAGCCGCGGTGGTCCGCCGGACACCGCCAGACTGCTGGCGAGGCTCCTGCGCGGTCTGGGCGTTCCGGCCGGGGACGTCCCGCCGGGCGAGGCGCCCCGGGCCGCGCTCTACCACCGGATCACGGACGGCCGGCGCCTGCTGGTGGTCCTGGACGACGCGCCGGACGCGGCCGGTGTCCGGCCGCTGCTGCCCCGGGCGCCGGCCGGCGCGGTCCTGCTGACCGGCCGGCACCGGTACGGCGGGCGGCTTCGCGGCGCGGAGGAACTGCGGCTGGGCCCGCTCGGCAGGCCGGCGGCCGAGGCCCTGCTCGCCCGGCTGGTGGGCCCGGAACGGGTGGCGGCGGAACCGGCGGCGGTGGCCGCCGTGCTCGACCGCTGCGCCGGGACGCCGCTGGCCCTGCGGACGGCCGCGGCATGGCTCGCCCGGCACCCCCGGTGGAGCATCGCCGCCGTGCTCGGCGGGCCGGCCGGGGGGTGGGGCGGACCGGAGGCTCCTCAGCGGCCCGCGGCGCCCGGCCCGCCCTCCACCCCGAGTGAGCGCAGCGTACGGCCGTAGGCACGGCGGGTGTGCTCCGCGGCGGCGGCGTCACCGACCCGCTCCCGGGCCGCGACCAGCGTCCGCCACGCCGCGTCCAGGTACGGATCGAGGACGAGGGCCCGCTCGGCGGCCGTCGCCGAGGCGCACACCCGGACCCGCCGCAGCTCGTACTCCGCGAGCGTCGCCCACAGCCGGGCGGCCTGCTCGCGCAGCCTCCGGCGTTCCCACACCACCCACTCCGAGGCGCCCTCCTCGGGCAGCAGTTCGCCGCCGTACCAGCGCAGCGCGGCCCGCAGGCCGGCGATCCGCTCCTCCACCCGCCCCTCGTCCGAGGCCCTCAGACAGTCGGTCAGCCGGTCGAACTCGCGGACGTCGGAGACGAACTCCCGCCCCACGGCCAGGCCGTAGGAGTGCTCGTTCCGCGGCAGCAGGGTGGCCGCCCCCCGTGCCGCCCCCGCGTCCAGCAGTGACCGCAGCCGGGAGACGGTGACCTGGAGGTTGCGCACCCCTGCCTCGTGGTCGAGGTCCGGCCACAGCGCGGCGAGCAGTGTGTCGCGGTGCACGAACGTGCCGGCCCGCAGTGCCAGCAGCCGCAGCAGACTGCGGACCTTCGGCCGGACCGCGCCGCAGTCCACCGGTACTCCCCGGACGGTGACGCGCAGGCCGCCGAGGCAGTGGATCTCCACCGGGGCCCCGGCCGCACCGGACTGCCGTGGGACTCCCGCCAGGGCGGTGCCGGGCTCCGCACCGGCCGGCCGGCCGGGCGGTGAGGGAGGCCGGGGCCCCGCCGGACGCGGTCGCGGCGCACTCGTCGCACAGGGCGACAAGCCCCCGGCGTGTTGTAAGCCGGTTCCCCCCTCGGGAATCCTCATCGGCTCGGCGTTACTGGAAGATCCGTACACAGCGCCGCTCCCCTCCGGGCGCGACTCGCCCGGCCCTGGCCCACCCCCCGTACCGACGGGCCGCGGGGACCGCGAAGGCCGTCACGCCGCAGCCGCGTCCAAGCAGACCATCCGGACCCGCCCGGAAGCGAGGCAGAACAGCTAGCAGAGTTCGGACCGCGGGGGCGGCGGGAGCCGGGCGGGACCTCCGGCCGCGGGTCAGAAGCGTTTGAAGAACTCCACCTCCCCCAGGGCCACCAGGCGGGACGGACGCTGCCCGTGGACGGTCCGGACCGTCAGCCGCAGCCGGGAGACGTCGCTCACCGTCAGCCGGACGGTCTGCTCGCCGGGCCGGTCCTCCAGGACCACGGTGCGTTCGCCGACCTTCCTGCCGCCCTCGTCCCAGGCGGTGACGGTCAGCGAGGCAGGACGCGCCTGCCGGAGGTACTCGTCGGCGCGGTCCGAACTGCCGGAGTGGAAGAGGAGGTCGGTCAGCCGGAAGGGGGCGGCGAAGGACGCCTCCAGCCACTGGCCGTCCGGCGCCCGGTCCGCGGCCGGCGCCCAGTAGCGGTTCCAGGCGCCGTCCACCGCCAGTTCCGCCGGATGGCCCGCGGCGGAACTGGACGCCCGTACCGACTCCGGGCGCACGGACGACGGTTTGCTGAACCGGTCCCGCACCGCGTTCACGGCCGAGGGGCCGTGGACGGTGGCGACCCATGCGAGGGCGGCCAGCGCGAGCAGCAGGGCCAGCCAGGTGAGCGGTCGCCGCAGCCGTCCGGACGGACCGCGCCTGCGGGCCTCGCGACGCCGCAGCAGCCGCTTCCACCAGGGCGGTCCGGCCTGGACGGACGGACTGTCCAGCGGGGTGCCGCAGCGGCGGCAGAACGAGCGTCCGGCCGGGTTCGCGGTGCCGCACTCCCGGCAGGATACGTCGTCCGCGGCGGCGACATGGTCGTCGACCACCTCCCGCACCCGGGGGCGCCGGACCGCCTCCCGGCCCGGGCGGACCGCCACCGGACGGGCCTCCGGCGACCCGGACGGGGCCGCGGGGTCCCGCCGCGGCCGGTCGCCGGACCGGGGCCGCGGGCGCGGGGTGCCGGCCGGCGCGGGCGCGAGCAGAGCGGCGGCCCGGGCGGCGTCCGCGCCGGGGACGGCCTCCCCGGCGTCACCGGAGGCGGAGCTCCGGTCCTCGCCGGTGTCTCCCGGCGTGCCCTCGGGGTCCCCCGGGCCCTCCGGGGGCTGTGAAGCCCGCGCACCTTCCTCCGGCCCTCTTCCCGCTCCTCTTTCCGGCTCCCCTCCGGGGGGCTCCTCCGGCACGGCGGGAGGGCCTGTTTCCGGTCCCGCCGACGGAACCGTCCCGCTCCCGGCGGCGGGGCCCTCCTCCGGTGCGGAGCCGGTGGCGGAAGAGGAGCGTGTCACCGGCGCTCCGGCGGAGGCGGGCGCGGGGCCGGGACCGGCCCCCGGGGCCGCGGAACCGTCCGGGAGACCGGCGGCGGGCGGCGGTGACGGGGCCCCTCCGGGCCGGGGCGGTTCCGGCGGCGGGCCCGGTGAGAGGGCCGGCCCGCCGCTCGTGCCGCCGTCCGGACGCTCCGGCGGGCCGGGCTCCGGCTCCGCCGCGGCCGCGGCAGAGCCGGTGGCGGCGGGCCGGGAACCGCTCCAGTCCAGGAAGGCCCCGCACTCGCCGCAGAAGAAGTCCCCGCCGCCCACCGCCGCGCCGCACTGCTCACAGGTCGTCATCCGGCCGCCCTCCCCGCCACGCGGCGCGCTGCCGCCGCGCGCCGGCCTCTTCCGCCGTGCCCCGTCTCCGCGTACGGGACCTCACCGCTTCCCACCGCTTCCCACCGCTGCTCACCGCTCCTCACGGCCCGCCGGCTCGATCGTGTAGGGCACATGGGCCGGACGGCCGGCGTCGACGAGGGCCGTCAGCCGTGCCATCGGCGGCGTGCCGGGGCCGTCGCCCCGCACCCGCACCCGGAGGAAGGGCTCCGGGGATCCCGGCAGGTCACCGCCCGGCGCCGCCGACCAGGCGGCACCCCCGCTGTCGGTGACCTCCACCTCCACACCGAGGGACTCCCGCACCTGCTCGGCCAGCCCGTGCGCCGTACCGCGCAACCGGTGCAGTCCCACCGCCCCCGCCACCGCCCGGCGGCGCTCGGCGAGCGGCCGGCTCTCGTCCACGTCGGCCGCGACCCAGCCCGCGAGCCACCGGAGGAAGTCCTCGGGGGCCAGACGGGGGTCCCAGTAGGCCTCCAGACAGTCCAGGACGGCCAGCACGGGGGCCAGGACCTCGTCGAAGGCCGAGACGAACCGCTGCGCGAAGGCGTCCTCGGCGTAGGGGGCGGGCAGCCGCGCGCCGAAGGGGTGCGGCGAGGGCAGTCCCTCGGTCCCCAGGCGCCGGGAGGTGTGTTCGTCCGGCGCCGGACGCGGATCCCTCGCCGTCTCCGCCGCCGCCTCCGTCACCGCTCCTCCTCCACCCTGATCTGGTGCCGGTAGGAGAAGACCAGCGCGTGGCGTTCCAGGTCGATCCGGTCACCCACGTCGCTGCGCTCCCCGGTGAGGGGATTCGCGGCGAAGAGCCGGAGGTCGTCGACCAGTTCCACGCCGGGGACGTTCTGCAGCACCGAGTGGGCCTCGCCGGTCTGCACGGGACGGCCGAAGGGCCAGCCGTCGCCGTCGGGGCCGCCCACCACGGGGTTGAGGTAGCGGTAGAGGGCGTCCTGCGCCCGCTCCCGCAGCCGGCCGGCCGGGACACCGGGTGCGGCGACGAGCCGTGCCACCACGGTGACGCCCTGGTAGAAGGGCGGCTGGACCAGCAGCCGGGCGCCGATCGCGCGGCGCGCGTCGAGATGGGCGGCGATGCCCGCGAGCATCTCGTCGGGAGGCACCAGCTGCTCGAAGCGCAGCCGGTCGCCGGTTTCGGCGACCACCTCGGGCACCACGAGCACCCGCACCCCGCCGGCCTCGGCGGCGTCCTCGGCGGGAACGCAGCGGATCCGGGCGGCCGACGGGGCGGCCTGGCGGGCGATCAGCTCGTAGTCGGAGGCCGTCACGGCGCGGTCCTGGGCACGCAGCTGGAGCGGGGCGCGCAGCCTGGCGCCCGCAACGGTCTCGCCGTCGACCCCGCCCGAGGCGGCCTGACGGTTCTCCACCCGGGACACGTACGGGATGGAGGTGCGCAGCACGCTCAGCGTCCCGCGGGCGACGTTCCCGGACCGTCCGCCGCCGGTGCGGTAGCGGCGCACCCGGATCCGCGCCCCCCTGGGGGGCACCGCGCCGTAGTGGCGCAGCGAGCCGTCGGGCTCCCGCACGGCGGGGCCGAAGGAGACCTCCCCGGTGGTCGGGTCGAGACGGACGTGGCGGTCGCCGGGGAGCGAGTCGCCGAAGGAGTCGACCCGGGTCCACTCCTGCCAGCCGCCGCCGTCGGAGACCTCCAGCACGAAGGGGCTGCCGTCGGCGACCACGGGGGGCCTGCCCACCGTGAACCGCTGCCCGGGCGTGCCCCCGGAGTCCCCGAGGACCTCCCCGTCCACGGTCTCGGCGTGCACCGCCTGCGTGGTGCCCCCGACGGTGAACGCCTCGACGCCGCGGACGGTGGGTGAGGCGGAGTAGAACGGCTGACCCTCCTCGGCCGGCACCACCCGGCAGCGCAGCCAGCCCGCCCGGCGTCCGGCGAGCGAGGTTTGGGCGTGGCTCGCGGGCACGTGCAGGACCACGTCGCCGGGCCGGTTGAGCCCGCCGGTGGTGTCCTCGTCCACCTCGCAGGGCCGCCACTCGGAGCCGTCGTGGGCCTCCCAGCGCAGCGGGGGCTGGCGCGGGTCGACGCCGACGCCCTCGACCCGGCTGTCCAGCCGCAGGACCACGGCGCAGCCGGGCACCGCGGCGGAGAGCCCGACGAGCATGCTGTCCCCGGGGGCCGGGGCCTCGGCGAAGCAGGTGACGTCCTGTCCGTGCAGGACCAGGTCGGTGCGCTCCACGGGCCGTCCGTCCGCCGCCTCGGTGAGGAGATGGGTGAACTCGCAGGGCACCACGGTGAGGTCGGCCGTGGTGGCGAAGACCCGCGCCTCCTCGGTCTCGGTGCGGTCCGTGGCGATCTCGGTCCCCTCGTGGAGCACCACCGGCCCGGGCTGCGGGGCGGAGAGCCAGAACGTGACCTCCGTCCGGGCGGGTACCGGCGGGAAGAGCGTGATGCCGAGGAGGTCGAGGAAGGCCAGGTGGTTCTTGTCCGGCACCCGGTTGAGCCGGTAGAGGAGCTGGTCCGTCATGTGGGCGAACGCCTCGATGAGGGTGACACCGGGGTCGGAGACGTTGTGGTCGGTCCACTCCGGGCAGCGCTGCTGGACGAACCGCTTGGCGTCGTCGACGAGCTGCTGGAAGCGGCGGTCGTCGAGGTTGGGGGAGGGCAGGGCCATCAGCGGGCCTCCCCCCGGTCGTCGGGCCCGGCCGCCGCGGCGGCCCCGTGCGAGGGGATCACGTAGAAGGGGAACACCAGGTTGCGCGGGTCGTTGGTGCCGCGGTGGACGTAGTGGATGTCGATGTAGAGGGTGCCGGGCCGCCGGGTGTCGGGGACGACGCCGACCTCGGTGACCTCGATCCGCGGTTCCCAGCGGTCCAGGGCCCGGCGCACCTCGTAGGAGAGGGCCCCGGCGGTGTTCTCGTCGGCGGGGGCGAAGACGTGGTCGTGGATCCCGCAGCCGAACTCCGGCCGCATGGGGCGCTCGCCCGGCGCGGTGGCCAGGATGAGCCGGACGGACTCGGCGATCTCCCGGTCGCGCGAGACCAGGGCGATGCCCCCGGTGGGACCGGTACGCAGGGGGAAGGCCCAGCCCGCCCCGATGAACTGCTCGGCCATCAGTTGATCTCCACGATCCTGGCGTTCACCGAACAACTGGTGCCGCCGTTCAGTTCCATGCCTCTTCTGGCGTTCACCGAGACCGACCGGCCGGTCAGCTTCAGCTCGCCGCTCCCGGCGTCCAGGGTGATGCCCCGTCCGGTGACCGTGACCTCCTGTTGCGCGGAGACGGTGACCTTGCCGTCGCTGTGCACGGTGATCACCGTGTTCTGCTGGTCCAGATGGACCGAGAGCCGGTCCCGGTGGGTGCGCAGCCGTACGCCGGCGGGGCCGGGCACGGCGTCCAGCAGCTCGACCCGGTGGCCGCCGCGGGAGGCGAAGGACCGCCGGTTGACCCTGCCGCTGCGGCCGTCCACCAGCGCCAGGGAGTCCGGAGTGGGCTTGTCGACCCCGTTGTAGAGCCCGCCGATCACATAGGGCCGGTCGAGCAGCCCCTGCTCGAAGGCGACCAGGACCTCGTCGTTCACCTCCGGGCTGAAGACCCCGCCGCCGCCCGTACCGCCCAGCTGGACGGTGCGCACCCAGTCGGTCACGTACGCCTTCTCCCGTCCCGAGTCGTCCGACAGCCAGGGCAGCTTCAGCCGCACCCACCCCTGGTTCCGGTGCTCGCGCGGCGCCTGCACATCGGTGACGACGCCGACGGCGACCCCGGGGACGCGAGGGGAGCGGGCCGCGGCGGACGCGCCCGAGACCAGCCCGTACGGGGTGCGGTCCTGACGCCCGCTGACGGTGACCCAGGTCTCGTAGCCGGCGCCCGGCCGGTAGGTGTGCCGGCTCGCGGTGACGGTGTACTTGCCGTCGAAGGGCTTGCCCGCGCGGTCCAGGAGGACCGGCGTGCCGACCCGCAGCCGGGGGTTGCCCAGTACCACGACCTCCAGTTCGGCCACGGAGTCGGCCAGTTCGGCGGCGGCCGCGGTGGACACCGCCTTCACCTCGGCGTCGGTCCGGTACGGGAAGTCGGTCAGCAGCGTCTCGGAGGGCCGGGAGCGCTCGAACGGCGCGACCGCGTCCGGGGGCGTGAGGCCGATCCGCAGCCCGTCGCCGGCCGTCACCTTCCGCTGGGCGTGCAGGCTCTTCTTCCGCTTGACGTCCCAGCCGCGCACCGCCACCTGGGCGGTCTGGTTCACGGCGGTCACCGAGGAGCGGACGAAGAGCACGTTCTCACCCATCTCGATGCCGACCGGGCTCTCCCTGACCGCGCCGGAGGGATTGGGGGCCGAGGCGGCGGGCACCGGGGCGCGGAAGAAGAACTTCCCGTCCTTCACGCCCATCTCGCGGTCGTTCTCCCCGGCGAGTTCGGCGAGGAACTCCCAGTCGGTCACATTGGCCTGGGTCCGCAGCGGATAGGCGGTGGCGGTCGGGTCGATCCGGCCCACCGGGACGCCGGCCGCCGCGGCCACCTCCCGGGCGATCTCGGACGCCTTCCGGCCGACGAAGCCCCGCACCCGGCGGCCGCGCTGCAGCCGGTGGGAGCGGTCCATCGCCCGTATGGTGGTGAAGCTGCCCTCCCCCTTGTCGTACTCGGCCTCCAGCGACACCACCTCGCCGTCGAACAGCGGGAGCTCCCCGGAGCCGTCACCGGGTTTGACGTGGACCGTGAGCGGTCTGCCGATCCTGATGCCGGTGTCCTGCAGGAGTTTGCGGTGCGGGTCGGGGAAGCGCAGCTGTGCCACGGCCGGCAGGGTGTTGCTCTCCTCAACGTCCACCCGGAGCTGCGTCTCGTCCCAGGGCGGGAGCAGCGATTCGGGTGCCCGGACGACGAAGGTGTTGGTGTTCTCGCCGACGGTCATCGGTCACCTCGCCTCGAGTTCGTCCGCCGACGGGACCAGGAGCTCCGCGCCGGGGCGCAGCCGCAGCGGGTCGTCGATCCCGTTGGCCTCGGCGATCAGCCGCCAGGCCGTCGGGTCGCCGTACTCCTCGTGGGCGAGGGCCTCCAGCGAATCGCCCGCCACCAGCCGGTGCGTGCGGTGGGCGCCGGGCGAGCCGGAGGTGGGGTTCTGGCGGGGCGTCGGGTCGCCGGCCTCGGTGAGCTGAATGGCGCAGGTGGCCCGCAGCGGGGTGCCGTCGGAGTCGAAGAGCGAGTAGGAGGCGTTGACCTCCTCCAGGTAGCCGAAGAAGGACACGCTGTCGAACGATCCCCAGGAGAACTTCACCCGCGGTGCCGACGCCGCCTTGGCCGCGATGCTCCGGGCCGTGGGCACGCACCAGCTCAGCAGGGTCTCCACGGCCTTCTGGACGCTGGTGTCATGGGTGGCGGTGGCGTCCAGGAACAGCTCGACGCCCAGCCGCCGCGGCAGTGAGCCGGTGAACTCCGGTACGCCCACCTGCCGGGCGCTCCGGGCCCGGTGGCGGATCCACTGCGCGCCCTTGCTCAGGGTGAGGGCCTCGGGGTTGAACTGGAACGAGATCGGGGACCCCAGCATCGCGCCGGGCGGCCTGCCGGGCTTCTTGGGTGGCTCGTACGCCGTCAGCCTGGCACGTGCCCGAGTGGCCATCGCGCGTTTCCTTCCGCTTGTGGTTCCGCTCTTCTCGCCGCTCGTCTCCCCGGGGACCGGCCGGACGGCCGGACGGAGGGTCACAGGAAGCCGTGGTGGGCCAGCTCGATGCTCTCGGTCGCCACCTCCGAGCGGGACGGGTCGAACGACGGACCGGTCCAGCCCACCACCACCACGTCCCGCAGGGACCACTGGACGATGGTCTCGCTCAGGTTGGGCCGCAGCGCCGTGATCTGCGCGGTGCCGCGGGTGACCTGCTGCGGCAGCGAGGCGAGGAACTGCGTCACCCGGGCCGAGTCGGCGGTCAGGGGCCGGGTGAGGGTGACGGCCGGGTAGGTGATCCGGGACGGGAGCTGCCAGACGAAGTCGTTGTTGCCCCCCTCCACCCGCCGCTCGACCTCGACCTCGACGCCGAGCCCCGTGCAGGTGTTGAACGGGCCGAGGTCGATGCCGTCGATCTGCAGTCTGAAGTGGACGCTCGTGCCCGGATCCGTGGTGGACATGGTGCGCTCTCTCCGTCCTCTCGGGCGTTCCGGCCCCTGTGGCCGGCTCGGTCGTCCCGGTGCCGTGCTTCCCGGTGCCGGGCCATCGGCGGGCGCCGGCCGCGGGGGTCACCGTCCACCGTCCAGCAGCCGTCCGGCACGCTCCCGGCCGAGCCGCAGCTCGGCCCGGAACAGCCTGCCCAGCGGGCCGACGAGCCGGTGGGCCAGCGCGTCGATGTGCTGGGGGTCCAGGGCCCGCAGGACCGTGTCCCCGTCCGGCACCGCCGGGGCACCGCCGGTCCCGGCCCCCGCGACGACGGCGACGGTGTCCGGGGCCGCGTCGGCGTCCGGCGGGGCCCCGGGGGTGGACGGCCGGTCCGGTGACCCGGGCACGGCACGCTGGACGGCCGTCCGGGCGGTGCCCGCGGGACGGTTCGTGCCTGCCCGGGGAGCGCCGCCGGCCGACGGGGAGGCGGTGGTGGGGGAGACGGGACGGGCCGGTCCGGGGTCCGGCACCGGTACGGCGGCCGCCGGGGACCCGGTGAGAGCCCGCCGGGCCACGACGACCGTGGGCGGCGCCGCACCACCGGTACCGCTCGCCGGTGCGGCGGGCACGCCCGGCGCCGGTGGTGTCGCGGCGCCGCCCGGCGGGCCCGGCGGGCGGGTGTTCGGCGGGGTCGGTGGGGTCGGTGGCCGGCCCGTCGGCGGGTGGGGGACCGTGGCCGGTCCCGCCGTGCGGGGGGCCGCCGGGCCCGTGGCCGGCGCGGTGCGGTGCGGGGTGGCCGACTCCGGGCCGGGACGGGCCGGACCGGTGGGCGCACCCGGACGCTGCACGGTGGCGCCGGCCGCGGGTGAGGGCGGTACGGCCGCCCGTGGTGGGGCGGTGGGCGTGCCGGGCCGCCCGGAGCCGGACGGACCGGCCGGCTCCCGGCCGGTCGCCGCGGGGCCGTCGGCGGGGGCCCGGCGCGGGGCGCGCGGGCCGGTGCGGCGCAGTGCCCGCCGCAGGATCCCCGGACCCCGGCCCCGGTCCCCCGGTGCGGCGCCGGGGGGAGCGGTGGACGGGCCGGTGTCCCCGGCGCCGGCTCCGGCCGGAACCGGAGCCGGGGACACCGGAAGGGCGCCGGGCGGCTCCGTCGCGGCGGAGCTCCGGCCGCCTCCAAAGCGGCCGCCCCGCGCGGGCGGCCCCGGGACGTCCGTGTCCGGGCGTGCCGCACCGGGGCGCTCCCGGCGCAGGGGGACCACCGCCGGGCCGGCCCGCTGGACGGCGGGGGCCGTGCCCGGCACGGTGTCCGCGCCCAGCACCGGCCGCACCGGGCGGTCGCCGAGCAGCCGCAGCACCCGTACGGGCGCTCCGGGCGACGGTGCGCCGGCCGGTACCGGGTGCTTTCCGTCCCTTCCGCCGCCGCTCTCCTCCGCCGGCTTCCCTGCCGGGTCGGCCTCGCTCCCGCCTCCGGCCGCGGTGCGCGGCCGGGGCAGTGGCAGCGCCCCGTCCGCGGCTCCCGGGGCCGGTGCGTCCGCCGGGTCCCGGACCGGCGCGTCCGGGCCGGGGCCCGGACGCCGTGTCCGCTGAGGTGCCCCGCTGCCGGTCCGCTGTCCGGGGCCCTCGGCGCCGATGGTCGGGCGGATTCGGGCGACGGACTCCGCCGCGTCCGCCCCCGCCGCGTCCGCCCCCGCCGCGTCCGCCCCCGGCGCGGCCGGCTCCGTGGCGGTGGGCCCGCCCGGTGCCGTCGGCGGGGATGTGGTGGTGGAGGCGTCCCGGACGGGCCCCGCGCTCCGGGCATCGCGGGGCGTCCGCTGGACGGCCGGGGTACCGGGCTGTCCGGTCCGGTCCGGTCCCGCCGGCTGCTCCGGACGCGCCGTGTCCCGGGGATGGCCGGCCGACCGCGCCGGGTGCGGAGCCGGAGACGAGGGGGGCGGGGGAGAGGAGGAGACGGGGCCGGGCCCGGCCGGCCCCGGCCCCGGCCGGGGCGGGGAGGGCGGAGGCGGCGGTGCCGACCGGTGGGGGCCCGGAGACGTGCCGGCGCCGGGCGGTTCCGTGCCCGGGGCCGGCCGGGACGGGAGGTGCCGGGCCGTTCCCCCGAGAGGCTCGCCCAGACCGGGGCGTACGGGCCCGTCCGGCCCCGGGGAGAGGGGAAGGGCCGGGGGCTCCGTCCGCTGTGGCGCGGCCGGTGCGGAAGGGCGCCGGGCCACTGTCGGGCCGGGCACCGGGCCCGGAACCGGGGCGGTCCGGCCGTCCGGCCGGGGTGCGGCGGAGGGCGGCAGCCCGGGCAGGGGGGCACCGAGGCCCGTCCTGGACTCCGGTGCCGGGGGCTCGGCGGCGGCCGGCCCGGCCGGTTGTCCGGCATCCGGACCCGGCCGGACACCCGTCCCGGGCTCCGCCGGGCCGGGAGACCGGTCACCGGCCCGGTGCCCGGTGCCTCCCGAGCCGACCCTCTCCGTGCCGGCAGCCGGGAGGGAACGGTCCGGTCCTCTTCCCGCGCCTGCGCCGGCGGGGGGCGTCGGTCCGCCGGCGGCACCACGGCGGGGAGGCAGGACCGCGAGCCGGCGGGCCGGCACTGCCGCCGGGCGGGCCGTGGTCAGCGGGAGCCGGGAGGGCCGGGCGGGCCCGGGAGCCGGGGCGCGGCTCACGGTGAACCGCGGAAGCCCGGTGCCGGAAGCCGCCGCCGGACGGGCGGCGGGACTCCGGCCGGCCGTCTCCGCTGCCTCGGCGGAGCCCGGCCCGGGCGTCCGGCCGGGTCCGGGTGCCGGACCGGACGCCTGCCCGGCCTCCGCCGCCGTACCGCCCCGGCGGTGTGTCAGTTCCGTGTCCACCACGCGCCGCACGGGCGTGCCGGCCGTCCGCCGGGCGACGGTGTGCACCAGCCCCGAGGGGGCCAGTGGATCGACGAGGTGTCCGAGTTCGCCCCGGAACGCCGGTGTCCGGTGGGCGGGCAGCCCGGCGCGGAAACCGAGCGGGTCGGACACCAGGGGCTGCTCTGCCACGGTGCGCCGCGGTGGCGGTACGGCCCGCCACCCGCCGTCCGCCGGGAGACGGGAGGCGGTGCCGGCGGCCTCCGGCGTGCCGGTGGTCTCCGGCGCGCCCGCGGCGGGAGCCGGGTCGGTCGCCGGGCGCCGGGAGCGCCGGAGGCCCAGACGGTGCCGCAGTGCCACGTTCGGTCACTCACCCCTCGTTGACACGTGTGTTGATCCGGGCGATCTCGCGGACCCAGCGGACCCGCTCGGCGTGGGGCAGATCGAGGATCTGCTCCCGCGACCAGTGGAAGTGGTAGGCGATGTACGCGGTCTCCTCGTAGAGCCGGTCGGCCGCGTACGTCACGATTCCCCCAGGCGCCCACCCGCCAGATCGACCTCGAAGGAGGAGTCGCACTCGGGACAGGTCACCGCGGCCCGGGTGTGGCCCTCGGCGTTGATCCGCCGGTAGAAGTCCTGGAGGAAGGCCAGGTCAGAGGCGAAGAACTTCTCCACCACGCCGCCGTGCACATCGGTGACCGTCCCGATCCGGGTGATCACCAGACCGAGCAGCACCACCGACAGATAGGCCGGGTTCTCCTTCACCCGCAGGTCGGCCAGGGGCAGCAGCTCGTCGCGGGCGGTGGCCAGCCGCATCGCGCCGTGCCGGTGGACGGTGCCCGACTCGTCCACGTAGCCGCGCGGCAGCTCGAACTCGAACTCGGTCCTGATCGGTTCCGCCGCCGCCCGCGGCGGGCCGGCCGGTCCGGTGGGGAAGGGGTCGGAGTCGGTGCCGCCGGGAGGCGGGGGAGCGGCACCGGAGGCGCTGCGTCGCATCAGTTGAACTCGATGTCCTCGAAGACGATGGTGACCCGCTCGGTGGCCGGCTGGGCGTCGCCGGCCTTCAGACCGGGCCCCTCCCAGCGCTGGGCCCAGGCGTTCTTGAGGTTGATCGTCCGTTCCTGGCCGCCGGCGGAGTCGGTGAAGATGATGCTCAGCTGCTCGCGGGCCGAGTCGACGTCGCCGTCCTGGAAGGTCTTCTTGATCCACTCGGTGAAGGAACTGGCCTGGTCCATGCCCCGGGTGATGGTGACCTCACCGCCCTTGCGGGCGCCGGGGAGCTTCCGGATCAGCAGCTGGCCCTGCTGGGTGACCTGGGTGACCTCGATGCTGTCCAGCTCCATGGACAGTCCGCTGACCTCCTGGACGGTCTCCACCTGGACACCGCCGAGCTGGACCTTGAACTTATGTGTGGCGAGCGTGTCGCCGGTCTCCTGTGCCATGTGCCGTTGCCGCCTTTCCCCGCCGCCGACGGGAGTGCTGGGGAGGTGAGAGAAGAGAGGGGGGAGGGGGTCACTCGTTGACGAGACTGGTGCTGTCGGAGAACTGGGCCAGCCGGAAGACCACGAACTCGGCGGGTTTCACGGGGCAGACCCCGATCTCGCAGATCACCTGACCGGAGTCGATGGTCTGCGGGGTGTTGGTCTCGGAGTCGCACTTGACGTAGTACGCCTGGCCGGCGGTGGCGCCGAAGAGGGCCCCGCGGCGCCACTCCTCCATCAGGAAGGCGGAGATGTTGCGGCGGATGGTGCTCCACAGGTACTCGTCGTTGGGCTCGAAGACCACCCACTGGGTGCCCAGCAGGATGGACTCCTCCAGGTAGTTGAAGAGCCGCCGGACGTTGACGTACTTCCAGGCGGGGTCGGAGGACAGGGTGCGGGCGCCCCAGATCCGGATGCCGCGCCCGGGGAACGCCCGGATGCAGTTGACCCCGATCGGGTTGAGCAGGTCCTGCTCGCCCTTGGTGACGAGGGTCTGCAGCTCGACGGCGCCGCGCACCACCTCGTTGGCCGGTGCCTTGTGCACCCCGCGCTCGGTGTCGTTCCTGGACCACACGCCCAGGACGTGACCGCTCGGCGGCATGAAGCGGTTCTGGCCGGTCGCCGGGTCGAAGACCTTGATCCAGGGGTAGTAGAGCGCGGCGTACTTGGAGTCGTAGCCGGCTCCCTCCTGCCGCCACTCCCGCACCTGGCGCGGTGTCATCTCGGGCAGCGGGTCGAGCACGGCCAGCCGGTCGCCCATCAGCTCGCAGTGGGCGATCATGGCGAGCTGGACGGTCTTGACGCCCTCCTCGTCGATCAGCCCCGACTGGTAGGCGGCCATCAGATCGGGCACGGCCAGCATGGTGATCTCGTCGATCGCCTCCAGCCCGCCGAACCCGGTGCGGTCGTCGGCGTCCCCGATGTACTCCCGCGGTCCGACCTCGGCCGGCAGCGCCTCGCCGGTGCCGGGTTCCGGGGCGGCGGCGGGGACGGACACGCTCTGCTTGCGCGGCCGGGCCGCCGTGCCCGTGCCGCCCTCGGTGACCACGATCAGGGCGGACTTCTCCCGCACCTGGCCGACCACGTAGTTCTTGGCGTTCTTCCTGGCCGAGACGTCGAACCGCTCGGCCTCCTTGCCGCCCTGCCGGACGACCAGGGCGAAGTGGTCGTCGGCGGCGTCCTCCGCGTCCGGGTCGGTCACCTCGACGGTGAGGTCGGTGCCGGCGCCCGGCCGGGCCGCGACCCGGAAGGAGCCCAGCGCCACCGGTTCCCCGGCGGGAAGCTCCTTGGCCCGGCCGCCGGACCCCCGGGTGCCGCCCGCCTTGCCGTCCGTCCCGCCGTCCGCCCGGCCGCTCCGGTCGCCGACCCGGACGACATAGGCGATGCCGCCGCCGTTGGCGAAGAAGCCGTAGACCGAGTGGGCCAGGTACGACCCGTCGACGAAGTCGCCGAACGTCTGGGTGAACTGGCTCCAGTTCGTCACCAGCGTCGGCGTGTGGAAGGGCCCCTTCTCGGCGAAGCCCACGAAGGCGGCGACGGAGGTCCCGACCGACTCGATCGGACGGGGCCCGCCCGGCGCCTCCTCCACGTAGACGCCGGGTGACAGATACGACGGCATTCCTGCTCCTCTTCGAGGGGGCAAACCGGTTCGCTCCGCAGCCTCACCCACGCGCGGCCCCGGCGAGAACGGCCGACGGGGCACCTGAACGGCGCAGGGCCGGATGCCCGAAGGGGCACGGCGGGGACAGACCGCGACCGCGGCCCGCCCGGAGTGCCGTCAGCCCTCCTGCCGCCCTACCGGGTACGGGGCGAACTCGCCGGCCAGGACCAGCCGTCCGAGCTTGCGGTACTCGCGCTGCACGGCGGTCACCAGATCGGCCGTGCGCAGCGCCCGGCGGGTCTCCGCCGCCAGGTAGGCGGCGGTCACCGCGCAGGCCCGGATCGATCCGCCGGCCAGCTCGAAACGGGCGCAGAAGTCCAGGTCGAGGTCGTCGGCACGCGGCACGACGGGACCCAGGCAGCGGTCCCACAGCGCCCGGCGCAGGGCGGCGTCGGGCAGCGGGAAGTCCACGACCACGTCCAGCCGCCGGGTGAAGGCCTCGTCGAGGTTGGCGCGCAGATTGGTGGTGAGCACGGCGATGCCGTCGAAGGACTCCATCCGCTGGAGCAGATAGGCGCTCTCCAGGTTGGCGTAGCGGTCCCGGGCGTCGGAGACCTCCGAGCGCTTGCCGAAGACGGCGTCCGCCTCGTCGAAGAGCAGCACCCCGTTGACCTCGGCCGCCTCGGTGAAGATGCGCTCGAGGTTCTTCTCCGTCTCACCCACGTACTTGTCCACCACCGAGGAGAGGTCCACCACGTACAGGTCGAGGCCGAGATCGGCCGCGACCACCTCGGCGGACATGGTCTTGCCGGTGCCCGAGTCGCCGGCGAAGAGCGCCATCACCCCCCGGCCCCGTCCGCCGCCCGGACGCATCCGCCACTCGCCCAGCACCCGGTCGCGGTGCCGGGCGCGCAGCGCCAGCTCGCCGAGCTGCGCGGCCGTGTCCCCGGGCAGCACCAGGTCCTCCCAGCCGACGGACGGCTCCACCCGACGTGCCAGCCGCTCCAGGCCGGCGGCGTTCTGCGCCCGCACACCGGAGAGCAGATGGCGCGCGGAGACCGGACCGCCGTCCTCGGCCAGGGCCTGCCGCCGGGCGGTGCGGGCGGCCCGGCGCACCTGGTCGGGACCGAGCAGGAAGGGGGCGAGCGCCGCGGCCGGTTCGGTGCCGGGGGCGAGCGGGGCGCCGTCCAGCGCGTCCCGCCACAGCGCCGCCCGCTCGGCGGCGGTGAGCGGGGGCGCCGCCAGCGGCAGCGGGCCGTCCTCGGCCCACAGCGGGTCCCAGCCGCACCGGCCGGTCAGCAGGACGGGCACGGGCAGGCCCGCCAGCGTACGCAGCAGCCCCGCCGGCCCCGGGGGCCCGGCACCGGCACCGGACCCCGCGCCCGCACCGGCGAGGGCGTCGACGGGGCCCGCCACCACCCCCGCCCCCCGCAGCCGGGCCTCCCGGGCCAGCGCGCGCAGCGCCGCCCCGGGGTCCGGCCCGGCGGCCAGCGCCGCGAGGTCCAGACCGAGGGCGGGACGTCCGTCGGCGGCCAGGGCGGCGGCGGCCAGGCAGGCGGCGGAACCGCCGGCCCGTTCCCGCAGGTACACCAGTCGTACGCCGTCCCGCAGCGCGTCGCCCAGCCGGTCGGCCCGCGGCGAGGGCAGCGCGGTCAGCGGGACGAGCAGTCCGCGCAGCCGGGGATCGGGCGTGTCGTCCCCCAGCAGGTGCGCGGCCACCCGGTCGGGTACGCGCAGCGAGCGGGAGAGGAAGGGCCGGTCCTCCTCCTCGACCAGCAGCAGCCCGCCGTCCACCAGCGGCGCGCCCGGGGCGAGCCGGGCCCGGGCCGCGGTGTGCAGCGGCCCGGCGCCGGCCAGTTCCAGGGCGAGCCCGATGCCGGCGCGGCGCCGGGTGACATCGTCGTTGAGGTAGCCGTACAGCTTCTCGAAGCGGCCGTCGAGGTCCGGGAGCAGGGCGATCAGCAGCAGCTCGACGTCCAGGGGCGTCAGCGCGAAGCCGCGGGCCAGCGCACGCAGGGGCAGCCGCGCTCCGGCGGCCTCGGCCTCGTCGGCGCGCGCCTCGGCCTCGTCGTGGGCCGCCCCGCCGGGGCCGGCTCCGGCGGGGGGCGGTTCCGGCGGGGCCGCGGCGAGGATCCGGTCCACGGCCTCCTCCGACAGGTACAGCCCCCGCATGGGGTCGTCGGGCCGGGGGTCGGTGCTGCGGCGTTCCCCGACGGCACGGCGGGCCCGTCGCTCGGTCGCCCGCAGCCGGGCGGTGAGATGGAGCAGCCCCGCCGGGGGCCCGCCCCCCGTCTGCTCCGGTTCCGTGCCCGTCTCCGGCCGGTCCTCCGTGGCGGCCGTCACCGGGGCACCGGCCCGGGCCGCGGACGGCGTGCGGCCTCACCGCGCGCCCGGCGCGTCCCGACCGGGACGGCCGGGGCGCCCGGCTCCTCCCGGTCGCCCTCGTAGCGGGGCCGCCGGACCTCCTCGCGGGCCGGCGCCTCCCGCGGGTCCCCGGAGACGTCGACGGCGCGCACCAGCAGCGCGTCGGTCACCGGCGGGGCGGTCACCCGGCGGCCGGCGGACAGCGGAGCGGTGACGACCAGGTCCAGGGACGGTTTCAGCTCCCCGCCGAGCGCGCTCCACACGTCGGCCAGCGCCCGTCCCTCGCCGGGCGGCCGGGCGATGTCGCACGGGACGGCGAGGCCGAGCGACCGCAGGGAGCCCGACAGCCGGCCGGCGGGCAGCACCGGATGGACCAGCAGCCCGGCGAGCAGCACCGACAGCAGCCGGTGCTCGTCCTGGGGCCGCTTGGTCCAGGCGGTGGCGAGATAGGACAGCGCGAACCAGCGGGGCGGCGAGTGGATCGCGACAGTCGTCCCGTCCGCGTCGTACTCGGGCACCCGGCCCTGCTGCCGGTGGGCGACGGACTCGCGGATGTCGTACAGGAAGAGGTTGACGGTGGGCGCGTTGCGCCGGGCCGCCCACTCCCTGGTGGGCGCCTCGAAGACGACCTCCACGCCGGTGCCGGCCAGGACGTCCTCGGTGAGCAGGGACTGCAGGGCATCGTCCACCTCGTGGATCACACGGTGCCGCCTTCCGCTAGAAGTTCCGGCTGTCGAACAGCGGCGGGTCCGGTGTCCGGTCCACCACCAGGAACTCCGCCGTCGCCGGGGCCAGGGCGGCCGGGCCGGTGGGGCGGGCGTCGGAGGCGGTGACGGTGCGGGCGCCGCGCGCGTCGTTGGGCAGGACCAGCAGCTGCGCGGTGAAGGTGCCGTCGGCCCCCGGGACCGCCGGCCGGGCGGCCGGGGTGATACCGGGCTCCCAGGTGAGCCGTACCGGTACGCCGGGCGGGAAGTCCCGGCCGCGCACACTGGTGACGAAACCGGGGGGCCCGACCTCGGGCACCACCTCGATGCGCGGCCGCAGCACCCGCACGGTGTCCACCGCGCGGTTGTTGCCCGCGGCGGCGTCGGGCCCGGTGCTGGTGAGCCGGGCTGCCAGGCGCAGGGTCCCGGCGGAGGCGGGGGCGAGGACCACCCGGAGCACCTCCGACGCCCCGGGTGCCAGGTCACCGACCCGGCACCGCAGCCGCGCGTCGCACTGTGCGGGCCGGCGGGAGACGGGGACGCCGGACGGCAGCGTCAGCCGCACCCGTACTCCGGCCGCCGGGCGCGCACCGCCGTTGGACACCCGGTAGGTGGCCGTGACCAGGCCGCCGACGTACGCGGGGTCGGGGGTGACCGTGAGCCGCACCGCCGGGTCGGCGGACGGGGCGAGCCTGGGCGGAGCGGGCGGGAGGAGCGTGGGCGGAGCGGGCGGAGTGGACGGGGGAGGAGGAGAGGGGCTGCCGGGCGTCGGCTCGGGGCTCGGAGGGGCGCTCGGTGAGGGAGGAGCGCTCGGCGAGGGGGAGGGAGACGGGCTCGGCGGGGGCGAGGAGGGCGGTGCCGACTCGGTGACCACCACCTTGGTGTCCCCGCGGTTGTCGGGCTCGTAGGGATCGGGCAGGGTGCCGTCGGCCGTCCAGGTGACCTGGAGGGTGTCCGGGGTGTTGCCCGTGAAGGTCAGCTCGATGCGCACCACCCGGCCGGACGGCAGGGTGCCCAGGTCGCAGTGGAGGTCCTCGGTGCAGCTTCCGGTGTCGGGCACGGCGCCGGCCGGCTGCAGCTCCTCGGGGACGCCGATCGTCAGCGCGGTACCGGGCGAGGGCGCCGGCCCCCGGTTGACGACGGTCACGACGAGGCTTCCGTCCTCGCCCTCGGTGATCGGTTCGGGCGGTACGGCCAGCTCGGTGCCCAGGTCGGAGGTGGGCTGCCAGGTGGGCGCGACCTGCTGCCCGTCCTCGCCCGCGGCACCGCGGAAGCGCGCTCCCGTGATGCGCCGCGCCTCGCCGGTGGTCGGGTCGACCAGCGCGATGTACCGGCGGACGGTCTCGGGGTCGTGTGGGGAGGCGGACGCCTGCTCCTTGCCGCTGGCGGCGAGCCGGCCGCCGTCGGGGGACCAGGCGGGATCACCGCAGCCGTCGCCGTAGCTCTCGCTCACCCGGCAGATTCCCTGCGGATCGGGGAGGAGCTGCGGGCCGGTGCCGTTCGCGCCGACCAGGCCGAGCCGCCCGGCGGGGGAGTACGCCAGGGTGGCGCCGTCGGGGGAGTACGCCGGGTGGCTCTCCCGGGTCCGCGCGCCCAGCGGGTCGTCCACCGCGGTGAGGTCCCGCTGTCTGCCGCCGTCGGCCGCCGCGGCCGTCCACAGGTGGGAGAGGTCCTCCTGCCCCTCCCCGGTGGGCGTCTGACGGGTGAAGGCCAAAGTGGCGCCGTCGGGGGACCAGGCGGGCTCGGTCTCGGACTGCTCCTCGGCGGAGGGGACCACGTAGAGCTGCCGTCCGGTGGCCACCTCGAGCACCGCGATCTCGGTGTCGATGCGGCAGGGGATGCAGGACCGGGTGACGGCGATCCGGGTGCCGTCCGGCGACCAGGCGGGGAAGCCGGTGCTGGCCGTCGCCGGGGTGGCCTCGTCGGGCAGCGGCCGGGGGTCGCTGCCGTCGGCGCCCGCGAGCCACACCCGGCTGCGCCGCGTGTCGTTCTCGTAGTCCACCCGGGTGAAGGCGATCATGCGGCCGTCCGGCGAGTACTGCTGGCTCACGTCCGCCGGGCCGTAGCCGTGGGCCCGGTCCTGGTTGAGGTCGCGCAGCGGCACCTGGAGGTCCCGCGGGTCCGAGCCGTCGGGGAGCACGTCCATCAGGTCCATGGTCGCTGCGGTCGCGGCCGTGGTGCGGCTGACCAGCAGTCCCTCCCCGCCCGGCGGGTACCAGGTGGGGCCGGCGACCAGCCGGTCCTCCGCCAGCCGCAGCAACGGCGTTCCGACGGCGCCGTCCGTGCCGACCCCGACGGTGTAGACCCGGTCCGGCGCGCCGTCGCCGGTGGGGCCGCCCGGCAGGGAGCGGCTGACGAACGCCACGGAGGTGCCGTCCGGGGACCAGCTGCCCTGACGGGAGTCCTGCCCGGGCAGGATCTCCACACCGGTGCTGCCGAGCGACCCGGAGGCGGGGATCACCTTCAGCCGGGCGGACTCGCCGTCCTCACCGCCGGAGTAGCGGGCGGTGACGAGGATGCGGTCGTGCGCCGCGACCGGGTCCCAGGACGGCTGGAGGTTGCCGAGCTCCTCGGCCCGGGCCGCCTCCTCGTCCACGGCGTCGTCGGTGAGCTGCTCGACGGTGCCGCCGGCGGCGGGGACGCGGTGGATCTGCCAGTCGCCGCCGGTGCCCCGCTTCCCGCTGAACGCCAGCAGCTCACCGTCCGGGGACCAGGTGGGCCGGACGTTGTCGCCCCTGCCGTCGGTCACCCGCCGCGGGTCGCTCCCGTCGGCGTTCACCACCCAGATGTCGTGGCCGCCGTCCGGGCGGCCCGTCGTCGCCGCGTACGCCACCCGGGAGCCGTCGGGCGACGGCACCGGATGCCGTACGCCCTCGGCGGAGTCGGTCAGCCGGACGACCGGGCCGTCGCCCCTCCTGAGGTACACCTGCGGGCGCGCCGAGTCGCGCAGGCTGGTCCACACGACGGTGTCGCCCCTGGCCGACACCTCGTCGTCGTGGTGCTGCGGCCCGCCCGGGAAGAAGGGGTCGCTCCGCCCGGTGTCGCCCGGGTCCACCGTGCCGATGCTGCGGTGCTGGGTCCCGCCGTAGGCGATCCGGCCCGGGGCCGTGGTGCCGTCCGGGCCGGCCTGGACGGGCGCGGCGGGCAGCTGCACGAGCACGCTGCCCGTGACGAGGAGCAGTAACGCCAGGACGGCGGTGCACAGCCTGCCGCCCGGTCCGCGGTCGAGAGGACGCACCAGCTGGTATCCCATCAGGGGGACGGGTGACACCCGCCTGCGGTCGGATTGTGGGATTGCCGGATTCCCGGGACTCCCGGATCGCCGCCCATCCTCGGTGTCCCCCGTCCGGCGCGCAGTGGCCGCCTGGACGGGGGATGGGGAAGAGCGCGCTGCCCGATGGGGCAGGCCGGTCAGATCAGTCCCTCGCGGATGGCGTACGCCACGGCGTGCGAGCGGTTGCGCAGCTGGAGCCGGTTGGTGACGTCGTACAGGACGTTCTTGACGGTGCGCTCGGAGTAGGCCAGGTGCTCGGCGATCTCCCGGGTGCCGAATCCCTCCGCGACCAGCCTGAGGACCTCGATCTCCCGGGGCTGCAGACCGGAGAAGGCCAGCCCGCGCGGGTCCAGGGTCCGGCGCTGGAGCCGGCCCATCTGCTCCAGCAGCCGGCCCAGCAGGTCGGGGGGCATGCTGCCCCCGCCCCGCGCGGCCGAGACGATCGCCCTGACGAGATTGGCCGGGGTGGCCTCGTTGCGCCGCTCCAGGGCGACCACCCCGCACTCGACGGCCGTGGTCAGCCCCGCGTCGTCCACCCGTGAGACCACCAGGACCAGCTGGGCCGGGGTGGTACGGCGCAGCCGGCGCAGCAGCGCGGCCGTCGGATCGTCGACGGTGTCGGCGATGACCAGCAGGACCTCCGCGCGGTCCTGCTCCTCCGGGGGCAGGACCCGCAGTTCGGGGCAGGTGCGTAACTGGCTGAGCACTCCCGATCGCGAGATCGGGTCGTCGGTGTGGATGCAGACGGCGACGCGTTCCACGGGACTCCTCGGGGAAGACGGGTGCACGGGGCGGCACGGGAAGGTGTGGAAGAGCGCGGTGCGGCCGGGCCCGGTACGGCGGCCGGCCGCGCCCAGTGTGGGGAACGGCTCCTGCCAGGCCCATAACGGCGGCCTAACAGACTCGGGGACTGCCCCGATGGGTTCCCTTTCCGGCGCTGCGCGGTGCCCGGCGGCTGCCTACAGTCGGCGGCCATGAGTACCACCGCCCATGTGGACCACTCCTCCGTCTCCGTCGCCCCGGGCGACGAGCGGCACGTCGTCCTGAACGTGCGCAACAGCGGGGACATCGTCGAGTCCTACGGATTCACCGTCGTCGGTGACACCGCGGAGTGGACCGCCGTGGAACCCCGGACCCTCTCGCTGTACCCGGGGACCGAGGGGACCGTGACGCTGGTCTTCCGGCCGCCGCGCTCCCCGGAGGTCCGCGCCGGGGAGCTGCCGTACGCGGTCCGCGTGCTGCCCTCGGAACGCCCCGAGGGAGCGGTGGTCCCCGAGGGCCGGGTGACGGTGCTGCCGTTCCGCGAACTGGCGGCGGAGGTGCTGCCGCCCCAGCGGAAGCGGCGGCTGCGCGCCCGGTTCCAGTTACGGGTGGCGAACCTCGGCAACACGCCGGTGTCGGTGCTGCTCTCCGCCGAGGGGGCCGCCGAGGAGGTGGGCCACTCCCTGTCCGCCGAGACGCTCACCCTCGAACCGGGCGAGGAGACCTTCACCGACCTGACCGCCCGGTCGCGCAAGCTGCTCTGGTTCGGGACGGCCGTGCCGCATCCGTTCGAGGCGCGGGTGCGGGGGGAGCGGGGGGAGGAGGACGAGGAGCCGGTCACCGCCGAGGGCACCTACATCCAGCAGCCGATCCTGCCCTACTGGCTGCTGGCCCTGCTCGCGCTGCTCATCGCGCTGCTCCTGCTGTGGTTCACGCTGGTCCTGCCCTCGGTCCGCTCGGCCGCCCGGGAGCAGGCCGACGCCGCGATCGAGGAGGCCACGGACACCGCGGGCCTGCCGTCGCCCTCCGCGTCCGGCGGCGCGGGCCGCCAGGACGGCGGCCCGGGCGGGGGAGCGGGCGACGGCGGCGCCGGGCCCGGGGGCGACGGCAGGACGGACGGCGACGGCAGCACCGGCCGGCAGGGCGGTACGGGCGGGAGCGCCCGGGGCGGCGGGGTGGAGTTCGCCACCGTGCTGGAGACCAGGGTCGCGCCGGGCGGGAGCGACCGGCAGGCCTTCCGGGTGCCCGACGACCGGCTGCTGCTGATCACCGACATCGTGGCCGACGCCCCGCAGGGCGACACCGGCACCCTGCGGGTCACCATCGACGACAGGACGGTCACCTCGCTGGCGCTGGAGAACTTCCGCAGCTACGACAACCACTGGGTGACGCCCATCGAGGCGCCGCCGGGCAGCGAGATCGCGATGACGGTGACCTGCCGCAGGCCCGGGAACCCCCCGGACGCCCCGCCGCCCGGCACCTGCGCCGAGTCGGTCTTCGTCAACGGCACCTCGGTACCGTTCTCCTCGGCGTCGCCCGACGCCGGCTGACCCGTACGGTCCGGGGCCGGGCCGGTGGTTCTCGCCGGCCCGGCCCCGGACCGTACGGCGTGTCCGCTAACCGGCGACCCGGACGCTCCGCTGGCCCGCGTTGACGACCGTGACCATGCCCGACCAGCGGCACACGCAGGTCGAGGCGGCGGTGAGCGCGGGCTGCCGGTTGACCCGTACGGTCGGGGAGCCCGGCACCCAGGGGGCGGCGATCGCCGGGACGCAGGGCGCCGGGGTGGGCACCCCCGCCGCCGCGGCGGTGGCCGCCACCACCGCGGGGTTGAGCGGGCTGGCGCACATGCCGAACGTGGGGATGTTCACCACCGGCCGGATGTCCTGGACGGTGGCGACCGGCCGTCCGGCGGAGGTGGTGTTCCGGGGCGGCACGACCAGGACCGCCGGAGCGGCCCCGAACGAGCACCGCAGCATCGCCCCCGCGACGACGAGTTCTCTGCGCACTGTCCCTCCTCGGGAATCGGGTTCACGGACGACGGCTCCCGGCGGGCCGCCCCCAGGACTACGGGACGGTGCGGCGGGGCGGAAGGGACACCGGGGCAGCGCCCGGGGCAGTCCCGCCCCGTACGGCGCGGCGGCCCGGATCCGTCCGGATCCGGGCCGCCGCGGTGCGCAGTGCCGTCGTGCCGCTGCGCGGTCAGCGCTCCCGTGCGCTGACCATGCCCAGGGTCACCAGCACCAGGACCACCCAGGCGAACCACACCCATCCGCTGCCGCCCAGCGCCACGGAATAGGCGGTCGCCAGCACCAGGGCGGCCACAGTGGTCACGGTCATGGCCTTCGCCGTGTCCGGCATCGCCCACACCTTCCTCCTGGTCGGCGGACGGTGCCGTGCCGTCCGCCGCGGGAGCCGGGCCCCTGTCCGCCCGGCGGCCCGCGACGACCGCCGCGTCACCGTCCGCGTGTCTGCAACGACGACAGGTAGGCGTTGTAGGCCGCCAGTTCCCGGTCGCCGTCCCGGTCGGCGGCCCGGTCACTGCGCCGGGCCTGCCGTTGTTCGGAGAAGTACCACTGGAAGACGAGGGCAATCAGCACGAGGACCGACGGAATCTCACTGAACGCCCAGGCGATGCCACCCGCCGCGTGCTGGTCGGCCAGCGCGTCGACCCCCAGCGAGGCGGGCGGGTCCGCGTACGTGCTCACCATCGGGGCGCTCGCCATCATCAGCGCGATGCCGAAGAAGGCGTGGAAGGGCATGGCCGCGAACAGTTCCAGCATCCGCATCACGTAGCCCGGACGGTTCGGTCCCGGGTCCACTCCCATGATCGGCCAGAAGAAGACCAGCCCCACCGCGAGGAAGTGCACCATCATCGCGATGTGCCCGGGCTTCGAGCCCATCAGGAAGTCGAACAGCGGGGTGAAGTACAGCGCGTACAGACTGGCGATGAACATCGGGATGGTGAACAGCGGATGGGTGATCGCCCTCATGTAGTGGCTGTGCAGCACGGCGACCAGCGTCTCGCGCGGTCCCCGGCGGCCCCGGCCGGCGGCCGGGAGGGCGCGCAGCGCCAGGGTGACCGGCGCGCCCAGCAGCACCAGGATCGGCGACAGCATGCTGATCACCATGTGCTGCACCATGTGGACGCTGAAGAGCACCATGCCGTAGTCGTTGAGCGCGGTGCACATCACCAGCGCGACCGTCAGCACGCCCAGCGCGAAGGCGACCGTGCGGCCCACCGGCCAGGAGTCGCCGCGCCGCCGCAGCCGCAGCACGCCCCAGCCGTAGAGGGCCAGCGCGAGCAGGCAGCCGGCCAGGAAGAACGGCTCGCCGGAGAACTCCAGGCCACGCCCGAGAGTGAACGGCGGCAGATCCGCCACCGTGCCGTGTCCGTCGTGGTCCATCCGCAGCTCTCCCATACCGTGCCGATCCGCTCGAACCAGAGTAGAACCGCCCCCGGCCGGAGCTCCGGCCGGGGGCGGTGCGCGGACGTACGGGTCAGGCCGGCTGGGTGGCCGTCGCGATCCGCTCGGCGCGCAGTGCCTCGTACCAGCGGTCGTCCACCGGCGGCAGCGCGTTCACGTCCAGCGCCAGCTTGACCAGCAGGTCCGCGATCTGCGGATTCCTGGCCAGCACCGGCCCGTGCATGTAGGTGCCGAAGACGGTGCCGTTCCAGGCGCCCTCGGTGCCGTCGCCGGTGCCGTTCCCCTTGCCCAGCCGGACCCGGGCCAGCGGCCGGGCCGTCGGACCCAGGTGGGTGACGCCCTGGTGGTTCTCGAACCCGGTGAGCTGGGGCAGCCCCAGCCGCTCGTCGATGTCGGCCAGGACGTCGCCGACGCACCGCTCGCCCTCGCCGCGGGTGCTGGTCACGTCCAGCAGCCCGAGCCCCGGCTCGCGCTGCCCGAGGTCGTTGACGAACTCGTGGCCCAGGATCTGGTAGCCGGCGCACACCGAGAAGACGATCGCGCCGTTGTCCACGGCCCGGTTCAGTCCGCCGTCGCGCCGCAGCCGCTCGGCCGCCAGCCGCTGCGGGCGGTCCTCGCCGCCGCCGATCAGGTAGATGTCACCGGAGGTGGGGATCGGCTGGTCGGAGCGGACGTCCGTCCGGTGCACCCCCAGCCCGCGCTGCTGGGCGCGCCGCTCCACCACCAGCACGTTGCCCTGGTCGCCGTAGGTGCTCAGCAGGTCCGGGTAGACCCACACCAGCCGAAGGCCGCTCTCGCTCATGTTCGCCGTCCTCGCCGTGCCGGGGTTCGAAGGAATCGAAAGGAATCGAAAGGAATCGAAAGGAGGTGGAAGGGGTGGAAGGGGATGGAAGGGGGATCGGAGGGTGCCCGTGGCGATCAGTTGCCGACGACGCGGCGCAGGTCCTGGAACGCGGTGTAGTTCGCGATCGCCTCGATCCGTCCGGGCGGGCACTGCCGTACGGCCTCGGCGGCGTTCTGGCACACCTGGAAGTCGACGCCCGCGACCTCCAGCCGGACCGCCAGGTCCAGCTTGCGGTCGCCGATCACGCAGATGGGGTGCCCGGCCAGCCGGGAGTAGTCCACGTCCCACAGCCAGGAGGTGTCGGTGCCGTCCGCGCCGCGGGCGTTGACCGCCAGGATGACGGGCGAGGGCGGGGCGTCGATCAGCGAGAAGGTCTCCAGCCAGCCGGCCGGGTTCTTGGCCAGCAGCAGCCGGATCTGGCGGCCCTGGTAGGACACCACGTCGTAGCGGCCCGCCACCGCGGTGACCGAGTACATCCGCTCCAGCGCCGCCTGGGGCGGTACGCCGAAGGCGGCGGCGACGGCCGCGGAGGTGGTGGCGTTGGCCTTGTTCGCGCGGCCGGGCAGCTGGAGGCGGATCGGCCAGGCCGAGCCGTGCGGGTCCAGCACGTGGTCGCCCGACAGCGCCCAGCTCGGGGTGGGACGGCGGAAGCCGCACTCCCCGCAGAACCAGTCGTCGCCCGGCCGCTGCATCACACCGCCGCAGGCCGGGCAGGACCAGGCGTCGTCCTTCCACTCCTGGCCGGCGGCCACCCACACCACGTTGGGCGAGGAGGAGGCGGCCCACACCACCAGCGGGTCGTCGGCGTTCGCGATGATCACGGCCTTGGAGCCGGACAGGCCCTCGCGCCACCGCTCGGCCAGCATCCGGGTCTCGGCGGCGCGGTCGAGCTGGTCGCGGGAGAGGTTGAGCAGGGCGATGGCCTTGGGGGTCACGTCGCGGGCGACCGTCGCCAGGTACTTCTCGTCGACCTCGATGACGCCGTAGCGCGCGTCACCGCTGCCGGCGAGCGCCGCGGTGATGCCCGCGGGCATGTTGGCGCCCAGCGCGTTGGAGACGACCGGGCCCGCGGCCCGCAGGGCCTCGGCGATCAGCCGGGTCGTGGTGGTCTTGCCGTTGGTCGCCGACACCAGGACGACGTCCAGGTTCTGCGCCAGCCGGGCCAGCAGGTCGGGATCGAGCCTGAGCGCCACCTTTCCGCCGATCACCGATCCGCTGCCCCGGCCCGCGGCTCGCGACACCGCCGCAGCGGCCTTGCCGGCCGTCACGGCCAGCTTGGACCGTGGCGGCAGCGGTTCCGTGTTCCCTGCCATCGTCCTTGTCCCTCCTTGCCCCTGGATCGGGCCTCAGCCTACCGAGGTCCGCTCCCGTCCCCGAATCGTGCCACCCGGGATGATCGCCGCAGTGCGGGACATGACGCCCGTGCGGCGCGGCGCCGTTGCGGAGGTTCCGCTTCCGCCCGTCCCGCGCGGCGGTCGCCGGGAGGGGCCGGGGAGGCCCGGCGGGAGGGTCAGAAACCGGGGCCGCCCGCCCGGTCGTCCGCCGTGGCCAGGCCGCCCCACAGCAGGTCCGCCAGCTGCCGCACCAGCCGGTCGCGGGGATAGGGCCGTTCGCGCAGCCACCAGTCACCGGCCGCGTGCATCATGCCGACGATGCCGTGGCCCCAGATGCGGGCCCGCTCCCCGCCCTCGGGCCCCAGGTCGACGCGTTCGGCGATCACCGTGGCCAGTTCCTCGCCGAGCCGCCGCAGCAGCGGGGCCGAGTGCTGGCCGACGTCGAAGCCGCGGTCCCCGCCGGGATGCTCGGCGGGGTGCATCAGGAAGCGGTAGACCTGCGGGCGGGCCTCGATGGCGGACAGGTACGTGTCCAGGGCGGCCGCCACCCGCTCGCGCCGGTCACACGGCGCGTCCAGCGCGGCCCGCAACGCGTCCACCAGGGCGTCGGTGTGCCGGACGGCCAGGGCCCGGTACAACCCGCCCTTGTCGCCGAAGTGCCGGTACAGGATGGGCTTGGTGATGCCGGCCTCGGCGGCGATGGCGTTCATCGAGGCG
Source organism: Streptomyces rubellus (assembly GCF_036323805.1). NCBI lineage: Bacteria > Bacillati > Actinomycetota > Actinomycetes > Kitasatosporales > Streptomycetaceae > Streptomyces > Streptomyces rubellus. Next base: position 109,544 of record NZ_JAZDCX010000009.1, on the reverse strand, counting down.
CCGGGCCCGTCCCGGAGCACCACGCGCTCGGCGGCCTCCAGCAGTTGCCTGCGGCGGCGTTCCGTGGCGGTGCGCTGGTCCTCCCGCTGTGTGGTCCCCATGCCCTGGTCTCCCCGTCCGCGGCCGCTCGCCGTCACCTGAGCGCAACGTAACACCCCTGGAGCGCGGTGGAGCTGTCCGGAACAGGAGGTTGACAACGGACCAGTGGGCAACATATTTCTGTTACCGCCAGTAACAACCGGGATGGAGGGCTTCCATGGGGGAGTTCGCACTCGACCTCAGCGACGACCAGAAGGCGGTACGGGACTGGGTCCACGGCTTCGCGGCCGATGTCATGCGCCCCGCCGCCGCGGAGTGGGACGAGCGCGAGGAGACCCCGTGGCCCGTCATCCAGGAGGCGGCCAAGATCGGTCTGTACTCGCTGGACTTCTACGCGCAGCAGTACTTCGACCCCACCGGCCTGGGCATCCCGGTGGTGATGGAGGAGCTGTTCTGGGGCGACGCGGGCATCGGCCTGTCGATCGTCGGCACCGCCCTGGCCGCCGTCGGCGTCCTCGCCAACGGCACCGAGGAGCAGATCGGCACCTGGATCCCGCAGATGTACGGCGACGAGAACGACGTGAGGGTCGCCGCCTTCTGCTCCTCCGAGCCGGACGCCGGCTCGGACGTCTCCGCGATGCGCACCCGCGCGGTGTACGACGAGGCCAGGGACGAGTGGGTGCTCGACGGCACCAAGACGTGGGTGACCAACGGCGGCATCGCGGGCGTCCATGTCGTCGTCGCCGTCGTCGATCCCGAACTCGGCGCCAAGGGGCACGCCTCCTTCGTCGTACCGCCGAACACCCCCGGCCTGTCCCAGGGGCAGAAGTTCAAGAAGCACGGCATCCGCGCCTCCCACACGGCCGAGGTCGTCCTGGACGGCGTCCGCGTCCCCGGCCACTGCCTGCTGGGCGGCAAGGAGAAGCTCGACGAGCGCCTCGCCCGCGCCCGCGAGAAGGCGAAGCGGGGGAAGGCCGGGGAGCGCGTGCGGAACGCCGCGATGGCCACCTTCGAGGCCTCCCGTCCGGCCGTGGGCGCCCAGGCCGTCGGCATCGCCCGCGCCGCGTACGAGGTCGCGCTGGAGTACGCCAGGACCCGGGTGCAGTTCGGCCGCCCGATCATCGACAACCAGGGCATCGCCTTCCAGCTCGCCGACATGCGCACCCGTATCGACGCCGCCCGGCTGCTGGTGTGGCGGGCCTCGTGGATGGCGGCGGCGGGCAGGCCCTTCGAGGCCGCCGAGGGCTCGATGTCCAAGCTCTTCGCCGGGGAGACGGCCAAGGCCGTCACCGCCCAGGCGATCCAGATCCTCGGCGGCAACGGCTTCACCCGGGAGTACCCGGTGGAGCGGATGCACCGGGACGCCGCCATCTACTCGATCTTCGAGGGCACCAGCGAGATCCAGCGGCTGGTCGTCGCCCGCACGATCTCGGGCATGCACATCCGCTGAACTCCGCCGGACCACCGCGGGGGCGGCGGTGGTCCGGTGACGCGGCGCGCTGTTCCCCGGGGACGCTCCGCCCCGGCAGGCGTGCCGCTCCGGGAGCGGGGCCGGGCCGTACGCGGCGCGGCCCCGTCCGCGTGCGCGTCCGGCGGACGGGTGTGGCGGCGGGGGCGCCGGAGGACATCCGGGCGGTTCCGCCCGACGGGGCGTCATATCGCCGGCGCGTGGCGTTTCCCGGGTGAATCCGCACCGGATTCACCCGACACGCGGGCAGCCGTTCGGGGTGACGGGGCTCACACGCGCCGGGTCCGCGCGGGATTCCGCCCGCCCTTTTCGCGCCTCCGGACAGCCTGTCAGAATCCCCTGTTCAAAGGTTGTTTCATGCGGTAACCAACCGGCCGGTGAAACGGTTCCGCGGCCGGGTTCCGCAGGAGTGAAGAAGTTCACAGAAAGCCTTCAGTCTTCGAAATCGCGGCGTTCTTGACGCAGTATCCGTAAGCGTTGCCAAGTCCCCGTCGCACGGCGGGGCGGTCCGGGCGGACGCCGAGTCCTGCCGCCACCCGGGCGAGAGACGAACCACAACGGATCGGCAGGAGCGGGAGACCCGAGCAAGGCGGGCCGCGTCCCACGCGGCCCTTGGGGTGAAGCCACTTCGGTGGCCGGGCAACTTCGCCGGCCCGAACCCGACAGGTCATCTTTCGCAGGCGGATGACGAAGGGTCAGTTCATGTCCGCGTACGCACGCATACCGGGACTCGCCTCCCGGGCCGCCGTCACCTCCGCCGTCACCGTGGCGACGCTGGCGGGGGCGGCACTGGTGCCGAACGCCACCCCTGAGGCCGAGGCGGCCACCCCGGCAGGCAAGGCGCTCAAGGTCGCGGCCGCCAAGAAGGGCGCGCCGTACAAGTACGGTGCCGCGGGGCCGAAGCGCTTCGACTGCTCGGGGCTCACCCAGTACTCGTACAAGAAGGCGGGCAAGAAACTGCCGCGCACCGCGGCTGCCCAGTACAACCGCAGCAAGAAGGTCTCCGTCAAGTCGCGCAAGAAGGGCGACCTGGTGTTCTTCCACTCCGGTGGCCGTGTCTACCACGTCGGCATCTATGCCGGCAGCGGAAAGATCTGGCATTCCCCGAAGCCGGGGAAGACCGTCCGGAAGGAAAAGATCTGGACCAAGAGCGTGCGGTACGGGCGGGTGAGGTAAACCGGGTCAGCCCCGGTCCGGTCCGCGGGGCCCGAGTGCCTCCGGGGGCCGGGAACGACGGCGCGCCACGGGAGACCCCCGTGGCGCGCCGTCCGGTTTTCCGGCCCCGGCGCCCGGTTCCGGAATGCGCGCCGGTCTCCTCCGGGCCACCGGTGCGCGCGGGCGCCCCGCCCGGCGGTGGCCGGACGGGGCGCGGTGCCGGCGCGGTCAGTGGTTGGGGCTGTCGGCGCTGATGTCGGCGAGCGCGGACCCCGGCTCGCGCTCCACGGCCAGGTCGCCGATGCTGACGACGCCGACCGGGTGGCCGTGGTCCACCACCGGCAGCCTCCGCACGGAGTGCTCGCGCATCAGCCGGACCGCTCGCGAGATGTCGTCGTCGGGCTCCGCGGTCACCAGCGTGTCGCTGCAGACCTCCTGCACGGGGGTGTCGCCGCCGCTGTTCTCGGCCAGCGCGCGCACCACCAGGTCGCGGTCGGTCACCACACCGCGCAGTTCGTCACCGTCGACGATCAGGATGTCGCCGATGTCGTGGTCCCGCATCAGGCGCGCCACCTCGGTCAGCGTGGCCTGCGGGGTGGCGGTGGTCGGATCGGCGGTCATGACGTCGCGGATCTTCCGGGCCATCGGAACGCTCCTCGTCTGTCGGACTCGGATGTCGGGCGAAGGCGGCGCGGACCGTGGTCACCGGTGCCGCCGCCCTTGTGCACCGGTACCCGCAACCGGGGTGGTGATGTCCGATGTGCCGCTTTGGAGGCTTTCGGTGTGCCGGGTGTTCCCCGGCTCCCCTCCCGGACGTCTCCCCGGGCTCTCCCCGCGCCCGCGCCCCCCGCTCCGCCTCGTCCTGTCACCGGGGCGAGTGGTGTTCCAGGACCCGGGCCAGCAGCCGTACCAGTTGGGCGCGCTCGTCCGGGGAGAGCCCGGTGAGCAGCTCGTCCTGTGCCCGGTCCAGGGACTCGTCGAGAAGACCCAGATGCCGTACTCCGGCGGTGGTGACCGTGACGATGTTGCGGCGGCGGTCCGCCGGGTCCGGGGAGCGCCTGACGAGGTCCCGCCCGGCGAGCTCGTTGAGTGCGGCGACGACGTCGCTGCGGTCGATCCCGCAGCGGCGGCCGAGCTCCGCCTGACTGGCCGGACCGTACTCCTCCAGCGCGGCGAGCAGGGCGTAGTGGTAGCGCCGGACGCCGGCGTCGGCGAACGCGGCCCACACCAGCCGGTGGGCGTGTGCCGTCGCCTGCGACAGGAGCCAGCTCGGTGTGTTCCGCAGCCGGGCGGGGGCGGCGTGGTAGGCCGTCGTGTCCATGCGGCGAGCGTAGCCGAGCCGGCTCATTCCGTTGGTCGCACCCACGGTGGTGCCGGATGCGGGGAGGTGGCCGCGGGCGGACGGATCCGGACTGTGACCATCGCCCGCACCGGGGTACAGGTAGGGACCATGAGCACTGTGCAGAACGAAGAGAGCGCTAGCCTCGTCGAGATCGAACTGCCCGACTGCACCGCCTCGAACGCCGCGGCCGTCTTCGCCGTACTGCGGTCGGCGTTCCCGCGGTCCCCCCAGCTGGGGGACGGCCGGGAGCGGGACGGCGGGGACGGCGGGGAGAAGCGGAGGTTCTGGGTGGGAACGGTCGACGTCAGCACGCACGGGGAGGTCGACTGCGCCCTGGAGCTGAAGGAGCCCACGGAGGCGGACATCAGCGGCAGTCCCGACTCGGTCCGGCAGGTCCAGGAGACGTTGTCCGGCTACTACGACGTCACCGCCGAGCCCCGGGTCTCCGGCGATCAGGAGGTGGAGGTAAGGCTGCGGCTCACCCAGCGGTGACCGGACCCACGAACGGCGACACCAGGGTGTCCTCCGGCCGCTGACCGGCCGGAGGGCACCCTGTTCCGTCCGCTGTCGCCCGATGCGACGAGCGGGTGACGGCGGGCCGGGCCGGCTGCCGGCCGCGGATTCCCGCTCCGTCCCGGCCCGCGGGCGCGCTGCCCGGCGGGCAGCCGCCCCGGCGGCGAACATCCCAACGTATCCCTCCCCCCGGCGCCGGACGCCGGAAGTTGTCCGGTCGTGAGTGCTCCTGAGCACCGGGCCGGACCGCCCCCGTACCTCCTGGCGGCCGGAGCGTGCGGACGGTGCGGGAGCGGCTCCCGCACCGTCCCACTCCGGCACGGACATCACCGTGGCCGCCTCGGCGGCCGTGGGTCCGTACGGCATCCCGGGCCGGTGGCTTCCCGCCGGCCAGCCCGCGCAGTGGAGGTCAGTGAGTTGAGTCACCGACGTGTGAAGAAGCGGACCGGCGCGACAGCAGGGGCGGGAGCGGTGGTCGTCGCGGCCGCGGCGATCGTGCTGCCGAACGCCAGCGCCAGCTGGAACGAGCCCGCCGGGGCCGGGCCGCGGACGCTCACCTTCGCGTCGGCCGCGCAGCTCGGTTCGACCCTCGCGGCGGACCTCGGGGCGGACGCCGCGGGCTGGTACTTCGACGACGGCGACGACCGGCTGGTGATGAACGTCCTGGACGAGGAGGCGGCCCGGGCGGCCGAGTCCCGGGGCGCCCGGGCGGTGATCGTCGAGAACAGCATGGCGGAGCTGAAGGCCGTCACCCGTACTCTGGGCGACACCGCGTCGATCCCCGGCACCGCCTGGTCGATCGACCCCAGGACCAACAAGGTCGTCGTCCTCGCCGACAGAACGGTCACCGGCGAGCGGATGGCGGCGCTGCGACAGGCCACCGGCGCACTGGACGGCACGGTGACCGTCAAGCGGTCCGCGGGCGAGTTCCGGCCCTTCACCGGGAACCGCGACGGCGTGGGCCGCGGTGAGGACGGCCGCGGTGGCGACGGCTTCGGCGAGAACGGCTTCGGGGACGACGACTCCCGGGGGAACGGCACCGGCGGCGGCGGCACCGGAAGCGTGACGGGCGGAAACGAGACGGGCGGTGCCACCGGTGGCGGCGGAGGTGCCGAGGGGGCCGGCGGAGTGGACGGCGGCGACGCCATCTTCGGCGGCGGATCGCGCTGCTCCCTCGGTTTCAACGTCACTCTCGACGGTGTCCCGGCCTTCCTGACCGCGGGCCACTGCGGCAACGCCTCGCGGACCTGGACCGCCGACGCCCGGGGCGGGGCGCCGCTGGGCACCGTCGTGGCGTCGCGGTTCCCGGTGAGCGACTTCGCGCTCGTCGTCTACGACGACCCCGCCGCCCCGGCCCCCGGCACGGTCGACCTCAAGGACGGCACCGTCCAGGAGATCACCCGGGTCGCCGAGGCGAGCGTCGGCATGCGGGTGCAGCGCAGCGGCAGTACGACAGGCCTCAGCGCGGGCACGGTCACCGGTCTGAACGCCACCGTCAACTACGGCAACGGCGACATCGTCAACGGCCTGATCCAGACCGACGTGTGCGCCGAGCCCGGCGACAGCGGCGGCGCGATGTTCTCCGGCGACGCCGCGGTGGGACTGACCTCGGGCGGCAGCGGTGACTGCACCCGGGGCGGCGAGACCTTCTTCCAGCCGGTCACCACCGCGCTGGAGGTCACCGGGGCCCAGCTCGGTGCCGGTGGCGGTGGCGGTGGCGCGGATGGCGGCATCGAGGACGGTGGCGCCGAGGCGCCCGCCGGAAACGGTTTCCGCGACCCGCGCCGGAACTGACCGCCCGCACCACCGCCCCGCCCCCCTCGCGGAACGGCGGAGCCCGGCCCCGCCCCTCAGCACGGCACGCCCCGGGAGCACCCGTCCCGTCTCCCACCCCCGGGGCGTGCCGTACGCCGTGCGCACGCCGACTGAGACCGCCGCGGACGGGTACCCGGCCCCGCGTACGTGACCGGTCGGCCGCGGGCCGCACCGCCTCCGCCGTCCTCCGAGGAGGGACCCCATGCCCATCGCGACGACCAACCCGGCCACCGGGGAGACCCTGCGGACCTTCGACGCCCTGGGACCGGAGGAGATCGAGACGCGACTGGAGCGCGCCGCCGGGGCCTTCGAGGAGTACCGCACCACCGGCTTCGGCGAGCGCGCCGGGCTGCTGCACCGGGCGGCCGACCTGCTGGAGAAGGACCGGGACGACATCGCCCGCACCGTGACCACCGAGATGGGCAAGCCGGTCACCGCGGCCCGGGCCGAGGCCGCCAAGTGCGTGAAGGCGATGCGCTGGTACGCCGAGCACGCCGCGGACCTGCTCGCCGACGAGCATCCCTCGCCGGCCGACGTCGAGGACAGCGGCGGCAGCGCCGCGTACGTGCGCTACCGTCCGCTGGGCCCGGTCCTGGCGGTGATGCCGTGGAACTTCCCGCTCTGGCAGGTGATCCGCTTCGCCGCGCCCGCGCTGATGGCGGGCAACACCGGTCTGCTCAAGCACGCCTCCAACGTGCCGCAGACCGCGCTGTACCTGGAGGACCTCTTCCGCCGCGCCGGTTACCCGGAGGGCTGCTTCCAGACCCTGCTGATCGGCTCCGGCGCGGTCGAGGGCGTCCTGCGCGACCCGCGGGTGGCCGCCGCTACGCTCACCGGCAGCGAGCCCGCCGGACGCTCGGTGGCCTCGGTGGCCGGCGACGAGATCAAGAAGACCGTCCTGGAGCTCGGCGGCAGCGACCCGTTCCTCGTCCTGCCCTCGGCGGACGTGGCGGAGGCGGCCGAGACGGCGGTGACCGCGCGGACCCAGAACAACGGCCAGTCCTGCATCGCGGCCAAGCGGTTCATCGTCCACGAGGAGGTGTATGACGAGTTCGCCCGGCTCTTCACGGACGGCATGCGGGCGCTGCGGGTCGGCGACCCGCTGGACGAGTCCACCGACGTCGGACCGCTGTCCAGCGAGCGGGGCAGGGCGGATCTGGAGGAACTGGTCGAGGACGCCCGCGAGCGCGGCGCGACCGTGCTGTGCGGCGGGCGGCGGCCCGCGAAGCACCCGGCCGGCTGGTTCTACGAGCCGACCGTCCTGGCGGACGTCACCTCGGAGATGCGTGTGCACCACGAGGAGACCTTCGGGCCGGTGGCGACCCTGTACCGGGTCGCGGACCTGGACCGGGCGATCGAGGTCGCCAACGACACCCCCTTCGGCCTGAGCTCCAACGTCTGGACCCGCGACGCGGCGGAGCAGGAGCGCTGCGTGCGCGATCTGCGGGCGGGCGGCGTCTACCTCAACGGCATGACCGCCTCGCACCCGGCGATGCCCTTCGGCGGGGTGAAGCGCTCCGGTTACGGCCGGGAGCTGGCGGGCCACGGCATCCGCGAGTTCTGCAACGCCACCACGGTCTGGCACGGCACGCCCCCGGACATGCCCGCCGCCGAGTAGCGCCGGGCGGCCTCCGGGGCATGGCGTCACCGGCCGGGGCGTACGGCCCCGCCGGTCCCCGCCGTCAGGCCTCGTCCAGCCTCAGCTCGGCCCACACGACGCGCCCCCGGGAACGGACCGCGGGGATGTCGCCCCAGGCGTCGGCGAGGGTGTCGACCAGCTGGAGCCCGCGCCCGCTGGTCGAGTCCGGGCCGGCCTGGCGCGGCGCGAGGCCGACCGGGCCGGTGCCCTGGTCGCACACCTCTATGCGCAGCCGCCGCTCACCCTGCAGGACGCGGCAGACGATCCGGTCGCTGGCGGTGTGCAGGACGGCGTTGGCGGCGAACTCGGATATCACCAGCTGTGCCGTGTCGATGACGCTCCGGGGGCAGTGCCAGCGGCCCAGCCACTCCGTGAGCAGGTGCCGCGCCGTCCCCACGGAGGAGCGCTGGGCCGGCACCTCGAACTGCGCCTGCTTCCGGGGGCGGGGGCGGGGGACGTGTACGGCCGCCGGGAACATGGGAACCATGTGCGAGGAGTGTGTGTGCGCGGAATAGGGGAGAGGAGCCATCACGGGCTCGCCTTTCGCGTGCCGGGGAACGCTCGCCGGCCGGCTGCTGCGTCCAGTGCGCCACGGCAGGGGAGGGTGGTGGGTGTGCGGACCGGGCGGGTGGTGGAGGATGGTCCGCGGACCGGGGCGGTTCGACGCCGGCGCGACCGCGTCGTGAACTGGATCACCCGGCTACTATGCTCACTGCTGCACGCAAAAGGCAAGAAGAGTTCTGCAAATTGCAAGATTTAACTTGCACCCTGGCTGCGTCGCCGGTGTCATGGCACACTGCTCTGCCGGCAAGGCGTGGGTGGGGAAGGAGAGGCCATGGGCGAGTCCCGGTCGGCGCCGACAGTGGGACAGATCGTCCTCGGCCTGCGACTGCGTGATCTGCGGGAGCGGGCGGGCAAGTCGTTCGACGAGGCCGCCGCGGTGCTGAGCGTGACGACGTCCACGGTCCGCCGCATGGAGAAGGCCGAGGTCGGCCTGCGTCCGCTGTACGTCAAGGCGCTGCTGGAGAGCTACGGTGTCGGGAAGGAGGAGGCCGACTCCTTCCTCGCGCTGGTGGAGAAGGCCAACCGGCCCGGCTGGTGGCACCGCTTCCGCAGCGTCCTGCCGGACTGGTTCAGCCTCTACGTCAGCCTGCAGAGCGAGGCGAGCCTCATCCGCTCCTACGAGCCCCACTGCGTTCCCGGTCTGCTCCAGACCGAGGACTACGCCCGGGCCCTGCTGCGGACCGGCTTCCCCGCGGCGGACGAGGAGGAGCTCGACCGCCGGGTCGCGCTGCGCATGGGACGGCAGCAGCTCCTGACCAAGCCCGGCGCGCCGCGGCTGTGGATGGTCCTGGACGAGCAGGTGCTGCGGCGGCCGGTCGGGAGCGCCGAGGTCATGCGGGCCCAGATCGACCGGCTGATCGAGGAGAGCGCCAAGCCGAACATCAGCCTGCAGGTCATGCCCTTCGAGGCCGGACCGCACCCCGGCATGTTCGGCCCCTTCCAGCTCTTCCGGTTCAGCTACCCGGAGCTGCCGGACGTCGTCTACAGCGAGAGCCTGACCGGCGCCGTCTACATCGACGAGCGCCCCGAGGTCACCACCTATCTGGAGGCGCTCGACCGCATGGTCACCCAGGCCGTTCCGGTGCAGGAGACCGAGCGGGTGCTGCGCGGGCTGCGCGAGAACTTCTGAGACGCCCGGACCGCCGGGGCCGGTCCGGTCCGGTGCCGTCTCAGCCGCCCGGCGGACGGCCGGTGCGGAGCATCCGCAGCACGGCCTCCTCGACGGCGCCCCGGGTGGCGGGCACCCCGAAGGCCGCCCGGTCCCCGAGGCGGTCGAGGACGGGGGCGATGGTCACGCCCTCCTCGTACAGCTCGACGACCCGCGGATTGATGTACGAGGCGCGGCACACCGCCGGAGTGTTGCCCAGGTACTCGGCCACCTCCCGCACGGCGCGGGTGACCGCGCGGCGGCGCGCGGTCACGTTCCGGTCGGCGTACCGCGAGACGGCCAGGGCGACGGAGGCCAGCACGGTGGCGTGCCAGGTGCGGAAGTCCTTGGCGGTGATGTCCACCCCGCCCTGCTCCTTCAGATAGGCGTTGAGCTCCTCGCCCGTCAGCTCGTGCCAGCCGGGCCGCTCCCGGTAGACGAACAACCGGTCGCCGCCCGCGCGGCGCCGCTTCAGGGCGCGTACGGACCGGCAGACCGCCGGATCGGCCACGGCGCGGACCTGCTCCCTGCCGTGCTTGGCCGGGTAGCTGAAGGTCACCGCGCCGCTGCCGCAGCTGGTGTGCTCGCGCAGCAGGGTGGTCAGGCCGTAGGAGTTGTTCCGCTCCGCGTAGCGCTCCCCGCCGACCCGGAAGAAACCCAGGTCCAGCAGGCGCGCGGCGGTGGCGAGCACCCGCTGCCGGGTCAGCCCGCGCTGCTCCAGGTGCTCCTCGACCGCGGCCCGGATACGGGGCAGCGCCTCGGCCACCTCCAGCACGTGGTCGTGTTTGGCCCGTTCCTGCTCGGCACGGAACCGCGGGTGGTACAGGTACTGGCGGCGGCCCGCGGTGTCGGTGCCCACGGCCTGGAGATGGCCGTTGGGCCTCGGGCAGATCCACACGTCCCGCCAGGCCGGCGGGATGGCCAGGGCCCGGATCCGGGCCAGCTCCGCCGGATCGCGCAGCGGCTCCCCCGAGGCGTCGAGGTAGCGGAAGCCGCGGCCGTGGCGCCGGCGGGTGTGGCCGGGGTCGTCGGGACGGGTGTGGCGCAGACGCAAGCGATCCTCCAGCCTCACCGGTGCGGTGCAGCTCGTGCGGACACCGCCGGTACGGCGGGCGCCCGCTCCCGTCCTTTTCGCTTCCCCCTTCCGGCGCAACCATGACAGTGCTCCGCCGTACCGCGCGGCGGGCGGCGTACTCCGGCCGGGCCGGGGAAACCGCTGGACGGAACACCCCTTGAGGAGGCTGTGGGATGCGAAGCGTGGGGATCGAGGAAGAGCTGCTCCTGGTGGACGCGGACAGCGGTGAGCCGCGGGCCGTCTCGGGGGCGGTGCTGGCCTCCGCGGGGGAGGACGAGGAACTCGAGAAGGAACTGCAGCGGGAGCAGGTGGAGACCGGTACCCGCCCCCGTACCCAGATGGTGGACCTCGCGGTCGAGGTGCGCCGGTGGCGCGGGGCGGCGTCCCAGCGGGCCCGGGCGGCCGGTGCCGAGGTCGCGGCGCTGGCCACCTCACCGGTGGAGGCCCACCCCTCACTCAGCCCCGACGAGCGCTACCGGCGGATGGCGCGGGAGTACGGCCTGACCGTGCAGGAGCAGCTCACCTGCGGCTGCCACGTGCATGTGGGCGTGGAGTCCGACGAGGAGGGGGTGGCGGTCCTGGACCGGATCCGGCCGTGGCTGTACCCGCTGCTGGCGATGAGCGCCAACTCGCCGTTCTGGCAGGGCACCGACAGCGGCTACGCCAGCTACCGAGGCCGGGTGTGGGGCAGATGGCCGTCGGCGGGACCGGTGGAGGTCTTCGGCTCGGCCGAGCGCTACCACGAGCAGGTGGGCTCGATGATCGGGACCGGGGCGCTGCTGGACGAGGGGATGATCTACTTCGACGCGCGGCTGTCGCGCAGCTACCCCACGGTCGAGGTGCGGGTCGCCGACGTGTGCCTGGACGTCCACGACACGGTGGTGATCGCCGCGCTCGTGCGCGGCCTGGTGGAGACCGCGGCACGCGCCTGGCGGGCGGGCGAGCCGCCGTCGCCGGTCGGTGTCGGTCTGCTGCGGCTGGCCGCGTGGCGGGCGAGCCGCTCCGGGCTCGCCGGCGACCTGGTGCACCCGGTGACCTTCAAGCCCGCGCCCGCCGAGGCCGTCGTGGGAGCCCTGGTGGACCATGTCGCCCCGGCCCTGTCGGACACCGGGGACCTGACCCTGGTCCGAGAGGGAGTGGAGGAGCTGTTCCGCCGGGGCAACGGCGCCGACGTCCAGCGTGCCGTCCTGGAGGAGACGGGCGACCTGGGGGACGTGGTGAAGGAGGCGGTCCGCAGGACCCTGGCCTGAGGGCCCGGGGCGAGGACGAGGCCGGGGCGTGCCCGGCGTTCCGCGGCGCTCAGCGTTCCGCCGCGTCCTTGTCCAGCGCCAGTGCCAGCACCCGCTGCTTGAGCCGGCCGATGCACTCGTCGCAGGCGTGGAAGACGGCCGTGCCGCCCCGGTGCCCCACCTCCGCCAGCGGCGTCACCGGTACGCCCTCGCGCCCGCACCACAGCCAGCAGGCGGCGGTACGGTGGGCGGGAGGGGTCCGGACCTGCTCCTCCAGACGGCGTATGCAGTCCTCGCAGGCGTACAGCGGGGCATGGGTGCCCCAGGAGATCACCGGTCCGAGCCAGGTCACCGCCGTGCCGGTGCGTTCGCACCACAGCCAGCAGTCACCGGTGACCCATGCGCACCAGCCGGCCCCGCCGGCCCCCTCCGGCCGCGGAACGCCGTCCCCTTCCGCGTCCTCCGCCTCCATGTCGGTGAGCACGGGGACGGCCTCCTCTCGTGGTTCCGAGGGGCGGCGCCCCGCGGTACGGCTCCGCCGGACCGGCCGGGTCCGCGGTGTCCGGCGCGCTGTCCGGCGCGCCCTGTCATGCGTACCCCGGATCGGCCGGCGGGGACAGCGGAACTCCGGTCAGCTTCCCGGGCTGTCGACGCTCTTTACAACAGCCCCCGGGAAACGGGAACCGGCCCGGTTCACCTGCGCGTCCACTGATCGCGGCCGTCAGGGGGACGGCCTTGGACAGGGGGGTACACCACTGTGTTTCGGACATCCAGCGGAGTTCTGCGCCAGGCGGCCGTCGTCGCGGTCCTGGCGGTGGCGGCGCTGACCGGGTGCCAGCCGGAGGACGTGCCGGCCGCGCCGGGCTCCTCCGGACCCGCCGTGCCGGACGCCTCGCAGCCCGCCACGCCGGGCACCCCGGCGCCGGACGGAGAGCGGGCTCTGGTGGACGCCGACGAGGCGGGCGGGCTGCGCAAGCACACGGGCGACGGAGCGGTCACGGACGTGCCGGTCGACCCGGGGGAGATGAGGGACGGCATGCGGTTGGTCGTCAGCCACTTCGCCGCCCCGGAAGGCGGCGACCCGATCCTCTTCGAGGGGGTCGACAACGTCCCCGAAGACCCCAGCAAGCGTCGTGAGCACCTCTTCCGCGGCATGCTGGAGCACATCCAGTGGGATCCCGAGCTGGGGCAGCCCACGGCCGAGCCGGTGGCCGACCCGGGACCGCTGGGCGGCTCGGTGGAGTGCCTGCTGGCCTCGCTCGCCGAGAGCGGCAACGTGATCTGCGGCTGGGCGGACGAGAGCACCGCCGCGGTCGCGCTGTTCCCGGACAGCGACCTGGCGGAGGCCGGGAAGCTGTTCGTGGCCATGCGCGGCGATCTGGAGCGCTGACCCCGTACAGCCGGGCCCGCGGCACCCCGTCCGGGGCGCCGCGGGCCCGGCGCGTACCCCGGCGTCTCGCCCCGTCCGCGGGGTCGCACGGTCCCGCTTCCGGTGTGCGTCGCCTCACACGTCCCACCCCGCGCACCGGTCACTCACCCCGGTCCGCAAAAGACCCAAAGAACCTATGGGTCATCCGATGGTACGAATGGGGCGGATCGGGGTAGAGGCAGTCGGGTGCGGCGGACTCGGAACCACATCCGCACCCGATGTTCGAAGGAGACCAGGACGTGACCGAGACAGCGAAGCGGGGAGCCACCACGGGCGACGACCGGCCGGTGCTCACCAACCGGCAGGGGCACCCGATCCACGACAACCAGAACCAGCGCACGGTCGGGGCCCGGGGCCCGGCCACGCTGGAGAACTACCACTTCCTGGAGAAGATCAGCCACTTCGACCGGGAGCGCATCCCCGAGCGCGTGGTGCACGCGCGCGGTGTGACGGCCTTCGGATTCTTCGAGGCGTACGGCTCCTGGGGCGACGAGCCCATCAGCCGCTACACCCGCGCCAAGCTGTTCCAGGAGCGGGGGAAGCGCACCGACGTGGCCGTCCGCTTCTCCACCGTCATCGGCGGCCGGGACTCCTCCGAGGCCGCCCGCGACCCCCGGGGCTTCGCGGTGAAGTTCTACACAGAGGAGGGCAACTGGGACCTGGTCGGCAACAACCTGGGCGTCTTCTTCGTCCGGGACGCGATCAAGTTCCCCGACGTCATCCACGCCCTCAAGCCCGACCCGGTGACGTTCGAGCAGCGGCCCGAGCGGATCTTCGACTTCATGTCGCAGACCCCGGAGTCGATGCACATGCTGGTGAACCTCTTCAGCCCGCGCGGCATCCCCGCCGACTACCGGCACATGCAGGGCTTCGGGGTCAACACCTACAAGTGGGAGAACGCCGACGGCCGCACCATGCTGGTCAAGTACCACTGGATGCCCAAGCAGGGCGTGCGCTCCATGACCGAGGAGGACGCCGCCAACGTCCAGGCCGACAGCCTCGGCCACGCCACCAAGGACCTGTACGAGGCCGTCGGGCGGGGCGAGTACCCGGAGTGGGAACTCCTGGTGCAGATGATGGACGACCACGAGCACCCGGAACTGGACTTCGACCCGCTGGACGACACCAAGACCTGGCCGGAGCAGGAGTTCCCGCCCAAGCCGGTGGGCCGGATGGTGCTCGACCGGATGCCGGACGACTTCTTCACCGAGAACGAGCAGATCGCCTTCGGCACCGGCGTGCTGGTCGACGGCCTGGACTTCTCCGACGACAAGATGCTGGTCGGCCGCACCTTCTCCTACAGCGACACCCAGCGCTACCGGGTGGGACCCAACTACCTCCAGCTGCCGGTGAACCGGGCCAAGGCCCCGGTGCACACCAACCAGAACGGCGGCCCGATGGCGTACGAGGTCGACCCCCGGGGTGAGAACCGGCACGTCAACTACGAGCCGTCCACTCTCGGCGGACTGCGGGAGGCCGAGGGCCCGGGCTACGGCGAGCAGGGGCCGGAGCTCCGCGGGCGGCTGACCCGCAGCCGCATCCCGCGGACCAACGACTACCTCCAGGCCGGGCAGCGCTACATGCTGATGGAGGACTGGGAGCGCGACGACCTGGTCAAGAACTTCGTCAACCAGTTCGGGCAGTGCCCGAGGCACATCCAGGAGCGGATGGTGTGGCACTGCCTGCTGGCCGAGAACGAGCTGGGGCTGCGGGTCGGCGACGGCCTCGGCATCTCCCCGCAGGACGTGGCGCACCTGGAGCCGCTGCCGGGCCAGCAGCTGACCGACGAGGACCGGGAGCGGCTGGCGAACCTGGGCAAGAACCCGCCGCGTGACGTGACCGGCCTGACGATGACGCACTGCGTCCCCGACGAGCGGCACGTGGTGACCCGCTGAGCCGGCGGCCCCGGCCGCCCGTCCCGCCGGACCCGGCCCGCCGCCCGGGCGCACCCGCCCGTGTGGCGGGCCGTTCACGGGGAATCCGTGCCAGGGACCCGGGAAGCGGCCCCCGGGCCGTGACAGGAACACCCGGCAGGAGAGGTCCGGTCGATGAAGAGAAGAAAGCAGAAAATGCTGTACAGGCCGGTGGGCCTCGGGCTCGGCATGCTGAGCGGTGCCATCGCGACCACGGCCTTCAAGCAGGCGTGGAAGCTCGTAAGCGACGAGGACGACGCCCCCGACCCCGGTGACGAGAACCGGAAGCTGAGCGAGATCCTGCTGGCCGCCGCGATCCAGGGAGTGATCTTCTCGGTGGTCAGGGCGGCGGTGGACCGCGGCGGTGCCGTGGTGGTCCGCAGGATGACGGGAAGCTGGCCGGGCTGAGCGTCCCGGACCGGCACCACGGACCGGCGGGCCGGCGGCGGGAACCCCCGTCGCCGGCCAGCCGGTGTCCGGTCACCCGGCCCACCGGGTCGTCGGGGGACCGGTGACCGCCTACGGTGGGTACCCGGCCGATCCCGGAGGTGTCCCTTGGCGCTCCCGAACCCCCCGCACTCCCCGCGGCCCGGCGCGGTGCCGGGCCCCGACCCGCTGCGCCGGCTGACCGTGGCGGAGCTCAGGCGGCGCACCAGCGTGAAGTGGCGCGCCCACCCCGAGGACGTGCTGCCGCTGTGGGTGGCGGAGATGGACGTTCCCCTCGCCGAGCCCGTCGCCCGGGCGCTCACCGAGGCCGTCGCCCTCGGCGACACCGGTTATCCGGCGGGCACGGGATACGCCGAGGCGCTGGCCGCCTTCGCCGCGGAGCGCTGGGACTGGCGGATCGGGACGGAGCACACCGCGCTCGTGCCCGACGTGATGCTGGGGATCGTGGAGGTGCTCAAGCTGGTCACCGGTCCCGGAGACGCGGTGGTCGTCAACCCGCCGGTGTACCCGCCCTTCTACGCGTTCGTCGAGCACCTGGACCGCCGGATCGTCGAGGCCCCGCTCGGCGCGGACCACCGGCTGGATCCCCGGGTGCTCCGCGGCGCCTTCGAGTCGGCCACCGCGGGCGGGCGGCGGGCCGCCTACCTGCTGTGCAGCCCCCACAACCCGACGGGCACCGTCCACACCCGGGGCGAACTGGAGCGGGTGGCCGCTCTGGCGGGGGAGCACCGGGTCCGGGTCGTCTCCGACGAGATCCACGCGCCCCTGGTGCTGCCCGGGGCGGAGCACGTCCCCTATCCGAGTGTGCGCGGCGCCTCGGACTCCTTCGCCGTGCTGTCGGCCTCCAAGGCGTGGAACCTCGCGGGGCTGAAAGCCGCTCTCGTGGTGGCGGGGCCGGGTGCCGCGGAGGACCTGGCCCGGATGCCCGAGGAGGTCTGGCACGGGGCGAGCCATCTGGGCGTCATCGCCCACGGTGCGGCCCTGCGCCACGGCGGCGACTGGCTCGACGCGCTGCTGGCCGGGCTGGACCGCAACCGGCGGCTGCTGGCCGGCCTGCTGGCGGAACACCTGCCCGCGGTGCGGTACCGGCCGGCCCAGGGCACGTATCTCGCCTGGCTGGACTGCCGCGCCCTCGGGCTGGGCGACGACCCGGCGGCGGTGTTCCTGGAGCGCGGCCGGGTGGCCCTCAACTCCGGACCCGACTTCGGCACGGGGGGCGCCGGGCACGTCCGGCTGAACACGGCCACCTCGCCGGAGGTGCTCGCCGAGGCGGTGCGGCGGATGGCCGCCGCGCTCTGAGGGGTCGGCGCCGAGGGGGCAGGACGGTGCTCGGCCGTACCGGCGTACCGGCGAAAACTTTCAGGGCTCCCGGCTGTGAGCTCCTCCGTTCAGGAGGCTGAACTCCTTTCACGTACACGCAACTTCCCGGATACAGGCCCTTGACCTGAGCATGCCCCGGTGATTTTCTTTCCGGAACCATTCCGGAAAGATCAGTGCGCCATTCCCTCTCCCGTCCATCACTCGCGGAGACTGAGCAATGAGAAGGCCCAACACCGGCTCGCAGGTTCCCCAGGACGCCAGCAGGAGAACGTTCCTGAGTCTGGTCCCGCTGACCGCCGCCGCCACCACCGTGCCCGCCGTCACCGCCTCCACCGCCCAGGCCGCGACGGCCAGGGGCGGCAGGCACGGCCGGGGCTCCGAGACCTACATCTCCTTCTCCCGCCGGGGCGGGAGCTTCCCCCTCGTCGCGGGCGGCAGGGCCGCGCCGCTGGTGGTCAGCGGCGCCGACCATCCGGGGGTGATCCGGGCGGTCGGCGACCTGCGCAAGGACACCGAGCGGGTCACCGGGGTCGAGCCCGCCGTCATGACGGACCGGGTGCCCCGGCGGTCCGAGGTCGTGATCATCGGAACCATCGGCCGGAGCCCGCTGATCGACAAGCTGATCGGCAGCGGCAAGCTCGACGTCTCCGGCATCGCGGGGAAGTGGGAGACCACCCTCGAGCAGGTGGTGGAGAACCCGCTGCCGGGCGTCCGCCGCGCCTTCGTGATCGCCGGCAGCGACCAGCGCGGCACCATCTTCGGGATCTACGAGACCACCCGGCAGATGGGCGTCTCGCCCTGGCACTTCTGGGACGACGTGCCGCCGCGCCGCCACGACGAGCTGTACGTCCTGTCCGGACGGCACACCCAGGGCACCCCGGCCGTGAAGTACCGCGGCATCTTCATCAACGACGAGAACCCGGCGCTGGGCACCTGGGCGCCCGAGTACTTCGGCCCCGGTCACGCCCCCGGCTTCCCCAACGGCTTCAACAGCGACTTCTACGCCCAGGTCTTCGAGACCATGCTCCGGCTCAAGGCCAACTACCTGTGGCCGGCCGTGTGGGGCCGGGCCTTCGCCGAGGACGACCCGAAGAACCACGAGACGGCCAAGGCGTACGGCATCGTGATGGGCACCTCGCACGAGGCGCCCATGATGCGCGGCATCGAGGAGTGGAACCGGCACGCCGTCGCCGCCAAGCGTGACGAGGACGGCAACATCACCGAGCCGGGCAGCGACCCGTACGGCGGCACCGGTGAGTGGAGCTTCCGCCGCAACGGCGAGGCCATCAAGAAGTACTGGGCCGACGGCATCCGCCGCATGCTGGAGGAGGACTTCGAGGGCGTCGTCACGCTCGGCATGCGCGGCAACGGCGACGTCAGCCTGCCCGACGGCGACGGCATCGACCTGATGGAGTCCATCCTCGACAGCCAGCGCGAGATCCTCCGCGAGATCACCGGGAAGTCCGACATCACCGGCATCCCACAGGTCCAGACCCTCTACAAGGAGGTCCAGCGGTACTGGGACAAGGGACTGCGGCCGCCGGAGGACGTCACCGTCGTCTTCTGCGACGACAACTGGGGCAACATGCGCAAGCTGCCCGACCAGTCGCTCCCGAAGCGCGCCGGCGGCTACGGCATGTACTACCACTTCGACTACGTGGGCGTCGGCCGCAACTACAAGTGGGTCGACACCATCAACCTGGTCAGCACCTGGGAGCAGCTCCACCTGACGTACACCTACGGCGTGGACCGCCTGTGGGTGGTCAACGTGGGCGACTTCAAGGCCGAGGAGATGCCCGCGCAGTTCTTCCTCGACTACGCCTGGGACCCCGAGCGCTGGCCGCTGGAGAAGCTGGAGGAGTGGGAGCGGCGGTACGCCGCGCAGAGCTTCGGTCCCCGGTACGCCGAGGAGATCGCCGAGGTGCTGCACACCTACGGCGTCCTCCAGGCCCGCCGCAAGCCCGAGCTGCTCAACCGCCGCATCACCCTCGACCCCGCCAAGGACCTCTCCCGGGACGAGGCGGCGGTGGTCTACGACGACGAGGCCAGCCCGTACCACCTCAACCACTACGGGGAGACGGCCCGGGTCACCGCGGAGTGGCGGAAGCTGGCGAAGAAGGCCGAGGCCATCGGGCGCAAGCTCCCCCGGGCCGACCAGGACGCCTATTACCAGCTGGTGCTCTACCAAGTGAAGGCGACCGCCAACCTCTACGAGCTGCGCGAGGCGGAGTTCACCAACATCCTCTACGCACAGCAGGGCCGCGCCGCCACCAACGACTACGCCGACCTCACCGACGCCCGCTTCGCCGCGGACCAGGCGATGTCGGACTACTACAACAACATCCTGGCCGGCGGCAAGTGGAAGGGCTTCCAGACCCAGCCGAAGATCGGCTACGGCGATGTGGAGCGCTACGGGCCCGACGCCTCCTGGCAGCAGCCCCAGACGCCCAACCATGTGGCCCTGCCCGACGAGGTCTATCCGGCGGTCCGGCGCATCGAGGTCCCCGGCCGCGCAGAACTGGGCGTGGCGGTCGACGGCTCCGACCAGTGGTGGCCCGAGGCGGACGGCAAGGCGGTACTCCCCGCCTTCAGCCCGTACCAGACCCGCCCCGACCAGTACATCGACGTCTTCAACCGCGGCAGCAGGCCGTTCGACTACCGGATCGTCCCGGCCGAGCCGTGGGTGAAGGTGCGCAAGGCCCGCGGCCGGGTGACCAAGGAGGTGCGCGCCACCGTCCACATCGACTGGGAGCGGGCCCCCGGGGGAGTGACCAGGGTGCCGATCACGGTCCACGGGCCGGACGGCGCCACCGTGGAGGTCCAGGCCGTCGTCGAGAAGCCCAGGCTCCCGCGCCGCAGGCTGCGGGGCTTCGTGGAGGCGGGCGGCTACCTCTCCATGGAGGCCGCGCACTACTCCCGGGCGGTCAACACCGCCGGGGTCCGCTGGCGGCGGCTGCCCGACATCGGGCGGGCGGAGGACGGCATGGAGCCGTACCCGGTCACCGCGCCCAGCCGCACCCCCGGCGGCCGCGGCCCGCGCCTGGAGTACGAGATGACCCTCACCACGGCCGGCGAGGCCGAGGTCTGGGTGTACCTGGCGCCCCGCAACAACGTCCTGCCGACGGAGGGCCTGCGGTACGCCGTCTCGATCGACGACGACGAGCCGCAGACCGTCGACGTCATCGCGGCCACGGGCGCGGACGACACCTCCATGAACAGGCGGTGGGCTAGGAACACCTCCGACAACGTCAACCGCACCTCCACCCGGCACACGATCGCCAGGGCGGGCACCCACACCCTGAAGCTGTGGATGGTGGACCCGACCGTCATCGTCCACCGGATCGTCGTGGACACCGGCGGACTGGAGCCCAGCTACCTGGGGCCGCCGGAGAGCATGCGGGCCGGCCGGCACCGGTGGTGACCGGTCCGCACCGGTCGCACCGCGGATGACCGATCCGGCCGGGACGAGCCACGGCTCGTCCCGGCCGGATCCGGTGGTGGCGCGTACGGCCCGCCCGCGGCCGTCCCGGCTTTCAGCCGCGGTCGCCGTCCCGGTGCGCGGTGTGCCTGCCGACCGGCCCGCGCTGCCGCGGCAGCGGCACGGACCGGCGCGGCAGCGCGTGCCGCGGCTGGGTGAGGGTGATCTGTCCCACGAGCTGGTGGAAGCAGACCAGGGCGGTGACAGGGGGGAGCCCGGCGGCGGCGATCCCGGAGAGGGTACGGGGGGCGTGGGCGACGCAGAGGACCACCGCGACGGTGGAGAAGAGCACCACCACGGCCCAGGAGTGCCGGGCCCGGCGCCGCAGGACGGTGGCGCGCAGGATCGACAGTGAGGCGGCCAGCCAGGGCCCGTAGACCAGCAGGGGCCACCACCGGGCGAGCTCGCCGAGCACATGGGGGCCGGCCAGCCGGCGCAGGGGGTCGTAGGAGACCAGCCCGCCCAGGACGCTGATCATCGCCACGACGCAGGCCGTCAGCGCCGCGACGGCGAAGCTGAACATGTGCAGCCATGACACCTCGGGACGGTGGGTCCGGCGGCGCCTGCGGCGCCGGACGACCGGGGACCGCGCCTCCCGGGGGTACTCGGGGGGGACGCCGGACACCTCGTCGTGAGGGACCGTTTCCGCAGTCGCCTCGAAGCGGCGCAGCACCCAGGTGGCCTCGTCCTTCCCGCCGGGTCCGTCACCGGGGCCACCGCCCGGGGCGGCGGGTGCCGTGTCCCGCGGCCGCTGGTGCCGGTTCCGGGACCGCGGCGGGGGAGAGGGGGGGAGCCGGCCGGGGTCGCGCAGCAGCTGGGCGAGTTCGGCCTCGAAGTCCCAGGCCGGGCCGAGGAGGTCCGACTCCGGCGGAGCGGGGGCCCTCTGCTCCGGCACCGCACCGAACCCGGGGGGAGCGGCCGTCCGCCGGCCGCCGGGATCCCCGGGCGCGGGTACGCCGTACGGCTCGAAGTACTGGTCCTGTTCACGCACGGCCGCCCCGTCCGGAGCGGCGGTGCGCGGATGCGGACAACGGATCTGGTGAAGTCACGTCTTCAACAACGAAGGCGGGACCCGGCCGGACGACCGGCATTCGGGTGAACCGGCAAGGCATACGGTCCTACCGGCGGCTCCCTCCGCCGTCGGATTTCTCCGGCTGTCCGTCCGCCGGCCCGTGCCGGGCGGGCACGGCGCGCACGGACGCTCCCGGAATCCTCCGGAGCGCGGCGTTCTCCCGCGGGCACTCCCCGCATCCCTGCACCCCCGGGCCGGGGCCCGGACATGCCCGACTCCGGCCTGCGGCTTGACTGGTACAGACCAAAACGCTTAGGTGGTCTTGACCAATCCCCCCACAAGAAAGGGACGTTCAGGTGATACGACCACGTGTAATGGCCGGCGTCGCCGCGGCCGCGCTCGCGGGTTCCCTGGCGGTCACCCTCCCCGCCGGCACGGCCTCCGCCGCGGAGTGCGCCTCCGCCTGGAACTCCTCGGCGGTCTACCACAACGGTGACACCGTCTCCCACAACGGCCGCAACTGGACCGCCCAGTGGTGGACCCAGAACGAGACGCCGCCCGGAACCTCCGGGGTCTGGAAGGACAAGGGCGCCTGCGGCGGTACCGCGCCCAACCCCGCCGACCCCGACCCCTCGGGATTCGTGGTCAGCGAGGCGCAGTTCAACCAGATGTTCCCGAACCGGAACTCCTTCTACACCTACCAGGGACTGACGGCGGCCCTGAGCGCCTACCCCGCCTTCGCCGGAACCGGTGACGAGACCACGCGGAAGCGGGAGGCCGCCGCCTTCCTCGCCAACGTCAACCACGAGACCGGCGGACTGGTCCACATCGTGGAGCAGAACACCGCCAACTACCCGCACTACTGCGACCAGAGCCAGCCGTACGGCTGCCCCGCCGGACAGGACGCCTACTACGGGCGCGGCCCGGTCCAGCTGAGCTGGAACTTCAACTACAAGGCGGCGGGCGACGCGCTGGGCATCGACCTGCTGAACAACCCCCACCTGGTGGAGCGGGACGCCGCGGTCGCCTGGAAGACGGCCCTGTGGTACTGGAACACCCAGAGCGGTCCGGGCACCATGACCCCGCACGACGCGATGGTCAACGGACACGGCTTCGGCGAGACCATCCGCAGCATCAACGGCGCCCTGGAGTGCGGCGGGAGGAATCCCGCCCAGGTGCAGAGCCGGGTCGACAAGTACCGGGAGTTCACCCGGCTCCTGGGGACCACCCCCGGTGACAACCTGACCTGCTGACAGGGCAGTTGACGCGAACACCCCGCGCCGCCGCAGCCGCCGTCCGCACGGCGGGCGGCGGCGCGGGACTTTCTGTTCACAGGAAGGATCGTTCCTACCCCTACCCCCGGACGTATCCGGACGGAATACTGCCGGGCCATGACGCTCACAGACGAACACGTCACCGCGGAACGGCTGGCGGAACTGCTCGCCGACGACTCCATCGCCATGGCGCACCGGGCGCTGTGGCTGCTGCTGTGGGAAGGGGATCTGCGGGTGCTGGACCTGCTCTCCCTGGAGATCCAGGACATCGACCTGGCGGGGCGCCGGGTGACCGGCGTCTGCGGCCGGGAGGTGCCCGAGGGGGAGGGAGGCCTCAGCGAACGGGCGGTGGAGGTGTTGGGCCTGCTGATCGGGGACCGGGGATCGGGTCCGCTGTTCGCCGTCGGCGGCCGGGCCCTGAGCTGGGAGCAGGTGATGCAGACCGCGGACGAGCAGGGACACCCCGTCCACGCGTTCCGGGTGGGCGGCCGGCGCCACCGGCAGGGGTGAGCGGACCGGCCACCCGGAATGAGACGGTGACCGGCGCCGTGCGTAACGGGAGATGTCACCTCTCTCCCACCCAGGAAGGCCAACGATGCGTTTCACGGGACGTACCGCGGTCCGGGCCGCCGCGTTCATCGGCTCGCTCGTACTCGCCGCGGGCTGCGCCGCGTCCGGCGGCGGCACCGCGGACGGGGGGTCCGGCAGCGGCGCGAGCGGCGGAACGAGCGGGGCGGAGCAGAAGCGGAAGACACCGGAGACCGCCAGGGGCACTCTGGAACAGCTCGCCGCCCGCACCGAGTGCGAGCCGCAGGTGCAGACCGACGCCGAGGAACTGCGGCAGGGGGTCTGCACGACCGGCGACGGACGGTACGTGCTCACCACGTTCGCCACGGCCGGGGGGCAGCGGAGCTGGCTCACGGAGGCCAAGCCCTACGGCGGCACCTACCTCGTCGGCGAGAAATGGGTCGCCGTGGGCGAGCCCGGCATGCTGGGAAAGCTGCGCGGCCGGCTCGGCGGCGCCGTGGAGTCCGGGGCGTCGCACTCCGGGGACAGTGGAGGCGACGGCGGCGCGCACGCGCACTCCGGCGGGGACGGCCACGAGGGACACCAGGGACACGGCTGAGACCGGCCGCGCAGCGGATCGGGTACCCGGACCGGCGCGTTCGCCGGTCCGGGAAGGGGCTCGGGACGGGGCCCGGGCTTCTCCCGGACCCCGTCCCGGCAGGTTTCAGTCCGGCCGGGCCGGATCAGCGGCGCGGGCCCCGGAGCGCCTCACTGGCAGTCCCGGCCCTCGTTGATGCAGGTGACCACTTCCGCCATGAGCTCGTCGGACATGACGTTGATGAAGTCACCGTGGTCGGTGATGGGCTTGTGGAGCTGCTCGGGGAAGGAGTCGACGGCGAACACCTCGCCCCGGGGCAGGTCATAGGTGACGCGCTGCACCATCTGGGGGATGGCCTGGAAGCCGTCGGGGCAGGAACCGTCCTCGGCCGCGAAGGCGACATGGGTGCGGTGGTTGGCGCTGTCGATGTTCTGGCCGTCCCAGCAGCTCTGGAAGCGGAAGGTGCGCACCACCTGGCTGCCCTCGGGACACAGCGGGTACTTGTCGCGCAGCTGGCGGTCCTCGAAGCCGGTGCAGGACCAGGAGGCGTTGGCGTTGGCGTCGCCGTTGGTGAAGGCCTTGGCGTCACCGGTGATGATGCGCAGGAAGCGGGGCATGGCCACCACGGGCGAGGTGGGGTTGCCGCGGAAGAAGAGGGTCACCGAGGCGGGGGTCTGGATCTTGCCGACATTGCCCTCGGTGCCGCCGCCGGGCGCGTCGGCGTCCTGCTCGGCCTCGCCGTTCTGCACACGCAGCACGGGCCAGAAGTAGCCGGAGCGGTCCTCGGGGTTGGCGCAGCTGGTCTCGGCGGCGGCGAGGGACTCGTTGGTGGAGAAGGCGTTGTTGTCCTGGTTGCCGACGTAGTCGTGCATGTGGTGGGCGCCGTTGCTCACCCCGGGGGCGACGATGACGTTGTCGGAGTTGAAGTTGCCGTTCTCGTTGCGGCCGCACTCGGTGGTGAAGGTGCCGCTGGAGCCGTTGCCGAAGTCGGGCTCGGAGAAGTTGGGCTGTACCTCGCGGATGTCGACGAAGTCCTCCGGGGACGGACCGTTCCCGCCCTGGCCGGGGGCGCCGCCCTGATCGCCGCCCTGTCCCTGGTCGCCGCCCTGGTTCTGGCCGCCGTCGTCCTGCTGCTCGCCGTCCTGGCCGGCGTTCTGGCCCTGGTCGCCGCCCTGGCCGCCGTCCTGGTTCCGGCCGCCGCCGCGGCCCTTGTTGCCGTTGTCCCGCGCCTTGCACGGTGCCAGCCGCTCCAGCCCGCCGGGCCGGTCCCCGAACCGGCCGATGGAGATCTGGATCCGCTCGATCGTCGCGCGCCGCTTGCTCTCCAGCGGGCCGAGGATCGCGTTCCGGACGAAGCCGGGGTCGTTCGCCACCTGTTTCCCGGAGCGGGCCAGCCGCTGGTACGCCTCGGCGACCTGGGTGTCCAGCAGCGCCAGGTTGCGGTCCACCTCACGGCGGGACCGGTCGGGCACCTGACTGAGCTCGTTCACCACCTCCGGGCAGTCGATGGTCGCGACGTTCTGGAGGCGCCGGTCCGTCCGCTCCCGTGCACCGTCGTGCTTGGAGCCGGCGCTGGCGTAGACGTTGACGGCGACCAGTCCGCCTCCTCCCAGCAGAAGGGCTGTCGCCGCGGCGATCGCTCTGTTCACCACGGGAGAGCGTTTGTGCGCTTTCTTCTTCATGGGACTCCTCAGCACTCCTCTTGCGTCGTTCCGGCCTATCGGCTTTCCGGATAGGGGGAAGCTCCTGGTACATACGGAGGGCCCCTAGAGGCCGTTCAGAAGTGCTCGGGTTGTGCCAAATAATTCGCTGAGCCGCCGGTCGGAGCGGGCGCCCGGAGGCGGAGAACCGGTGGCTGCCGCGTGTGGACCCCCGCGTCGGGGGAACCCCCTAGTCCGTGCCAGTACGTAAGCGTTACGCGGTGGCGGCCTCGGGCCAGTGGCGGGACGAGGAGGACAACCTCCGGCTGCCCGCGGGCGAGGTGCACGCCTGGGAGCAGGGCATGAACCAGACCGTGTGCGGACTGTCCCTCAGCCGCTCCCGGCTGGGGCGCTTCCCCCACGTGGAGTGGACCGACGTCATACCCGAGTCGGGCGGCGCGGCCGACCGCGTCCGGCGCCTGTGCCCGCGGTGCGCCTCGGTGGCGGGCCGGCGGGGCGCCGACGCGCGGCCCCGGTGGCGGCGCGAGAACCCCAGGCCCTGAGCCCCCGGACACCGGGCCCCCGGCCCGCGGCGGGCGGAGGCCGAGGCCGCACGGACGAAGTACCCAGGACATACCGATCAGGAGGAGGAGCCGATGAGCGGTGCCATGGACCAGGCCGCCGAGACCGTGGGCCGGGCCACCGGCGCGGACGAGTACTCCGAGGGAGGGGAGGTCTCACTGCGCGGGCTCGTCACTCTGGCGGGGGTCTACGCGAGCGGGATCGGGGTGTTCGCCTGGCGGACGCGGGCCTCGGGACGGCAGCTTCCGGAGCGGGTGCCTCCCCTGGACCTGCTGCTGATGGGAGTGGCCACCTACCGCAGCTCCCGGCTGCTGACCAAGGACAAGGTCACCAGCTTCCTGCGGGCCCCCTTCACCCGCCGCGCCGGCAGCCTCCACGGGGCCGAGGTCATGGACGAACCCCGCGGGCACGGGCTGCATAGGTCGGTGGGGGAGCTGCTGGCCTGCCCCTTCTGCGTCGCGATGTGGGTCGCCAGCGGACTGACCATGGGGTATGTCGCCGCCCCGCGCGCCACCCGGCTGGTCGTCTCGTGCCTGAGCACGGTGGCCTTCTCCGACTGGCTGCAGTACGCCTGGAGCCTGACCCAGCAGAAGGCCGAGGACTGACGGGGGCGGCGGAGGGCGGGGAAGGGCCGAGGAGGGAACCCGGGGCGTCCCGGCCGGAGCTGGCCGTCCTGGTGGGGCTCCAGGCCTCGGGGAAGTCCACCTTCCGCGCCCGGCACCTCGCCACCACCCACACCGTGGTCAGCAAGGACCTCTTCCCCCGGGCCGCCCGGCACCGGCAGCGGCGGCAGATGCGCCTGGTGGCCGAGGCACTGGAGGAGGGCCGCTCGGTCGTCGTGGACAACACCAACCCCTCGCCCGCGGAGTGGGCGCCGCTGATCGGGGCGGGGCGCGCGTACGGGGCGCGGGTGGTGGCCTACTGGTTCCCGCCGGACGTGCCGGGCGCCCTGGCCCGCAACGCTGCCCGGCCGGACCGGGAGCGGGTGCCCGACGTGGGGCTGTACGACACGCTCCGGCGGCTGCGCGAGCCCCGCCGCGCGGACGGGTTCGACGCGGTGTGGGAGGTACGCCTCGACGGGCGCGGCGGTTTCACCGTCCGGCCGGACCGCGAAACCGCCGAGGGGGCCGGCGGGAGCGGGCCGGGCGCCGCCGGGTGAGGGCGCCCGGCCCGTCAGCCGGCGGGCGGGCGTACGTCGGCGATGACGAAACCGCTGCGCGGCCGGGCCGGGACGCGCCGCAGCGGGATCGACAGGTCCTGCTCCGGAACCCGGTACTCCAGCCGTGCCAGCCGGACCGACAGCGCCCGCAGCAGCGCGACGGTGATGTCCTCGCCCGGGCAGCGGTGGTTGACCTCCGGATCGCCGCCGCCCTGCGGCACCAGTTCGTCCCGCTCCACCGTACGGCCGGGGAAGCGCCGGGGATCGAAGGTGTACGGATCCTCCCACAGGGCGGCGTCGTGGTTCTGCCCGTACAGGTCGAGCAGGACGAGCGCACCGGCGGGGACCGGTTCGCCGCGCCAGGTCAGGTCCGCCACCGCCCGGCCGCCGATGAACGGGGCGAAGGGGTAGAAGCGGCGGACCTCGTGGGCGAACGCCTCCGCGTACGGGCCGCCGGTGCCCCCGGCCCCGCCGTCCTGACCGCCGTCCGACAGCAGCCGCTCGCGGTTCTCCGGCCAGCGGTGCAGGGCGTGTGCGGCGAAGGCGACGAACCAGCAGACCGCGGTGGTCGGCCGCAGGATGTTGAGGAGCTCGACCGCGGCGGTCCGCGCGTCCAGTTCCGCGCCGTCGACGTCGCGGTGCCGCGCCACCACCGCAACCGCCGAGTCCGCCGGTACCCGGACGGAACCGGCGCGCACGTCCGCCACCAGACGGGCCAGCCAGTTCTCCCGGCGCCGCCGGGCCGCCCGGGCCCGCCAGTGGCGCGGCCCCGGTGTGGCGAAGCCGTCGACCATGGCCACCAGGTCGGCGGCGACCGCGTCCGCCTCGGACTCGTCGAGCGGCACGCCGGTCCATCCGCAGACCGCCCGGGTGATCACCCGGCTCGCCTCGTCGAACAGCACCACCCGCGGCCGCCGCGCCCACCGCGCCGCGGCCTCGTCCCAGGCCGCGGTGGTGCGGCCGACCAGATCGGCCACTCCGTCCGGGTCGGTGAGCAGGGACAGGAACAGGGCCTTGCGCACCCGGTGCGCCTGGCCGTCCAGGGTGTGCACCGCGCCATGGCCGAACAGAGTGCTCCTGACCGGTTCCGGAACGGCGCCGTGCCGCCGCACATGGTGTTCGTCGTAGACGAACCGCACCGCCTCCGGTCCCCGCAGGGCCACCGCGTGGCGCCCCATCAGACGGGTGCGGAGGAAGGGACCCGGGACGCGGCGCATACGGTCGGGCAGCCAGGCGTATCCCCGGGCGAGCAGCGGCAGGGAGCGGTCCAGAAGGGGGTGGCGAGGGGAGTCCATGGGGCGCGCGTGCCCGGGCGGCCAGGAGGGGAAACGCCGGGGAGGCCGAAGGGGCCCGGCCGCCGCGCCCGGTTGCGCTACAGGCCGCGCTCCTCGTCCCCCCGGTCCTCTCCGCCGGCGGTGCCGCCCTCGTCGACGGTCCCGGCGGGGTCCTCCGCCACCACCGACCTGCCCGGCCGGGGCTGTGCCGGACCGGCGGGCTGTCCGCCGCCGGTGGTGCCGTAGCCGCCCGAGAGGCCCGGCGGCATGTCCGCGTCGGCCTCCTCGCGGCTGATGTGGCGCCTGGCCCGCACGTTCGCGCGGCGTTCCCGGTACGGGTAGTCGAAGGGCCGGGACCGCTCGCGGCGCCGTTCGGCCTCCTGGAGCTCCCGGGCCCTCGCGTCCCGCGAGGCCCCTTCTGCCGTTCCGTCCCGGTTGATACCGTTCTTCTCGTTTTCGTCCACCATGCGGGTGGGGTACCCCCGGGCGGCGGAGGGCATGCACCGCCGTGCCACGGGTACTCCACCGGCCCGGCGGACGCGCGCACCGGGCGGGGCCGGACAGCACCGGAGGAGGACTGGAGAGGAATGGCCGGAACCGACGAGGCACCGGTGCCCGAGAGCACCTACCCCCACACGGCGATCGCGGAGAACGAACCGCACGGCCGGCTCGCCGCCCGGCCGTCCGGCGGTGTCCCCATGGCGGGGGAGCCGGGTACGTACCGGGTGGACGGTGGGGCGCTGCTGCGTGTCCCGCCGTCCGCGGCGGGCGGTGGCCCCGCCCGGCCGTACTGGCTGGCGGTGACCCTGCACGGTGCCGGGGGGACGGCGGAACGGGCGCTGTCCTGGCTGCTCCCGCAGGCCGGGTCCGACTCGCTGCTGCTGCTCGCGCCCCAGGCCGCCGACTCCACCTGGGACGTGATCCGCGGCGGGTACGGGCCGGACGTGTCCCGGCTGGACGCCGCGCTGCGGGACGTCTTCCGGCGCTTCCCGGTGGACCCGGCCGGGGTGGCGGTGGCCGGGTTCTCCGACGGTGCCTCCTACGCGCTCTCGCTGGGCCTGGCCAACGGGGACCTGTTCGGGGCGGTGCTCGCCTTCTCACCCGGCTTCATGGCGCCCATGGTCCACCACGGCAGCCCCCGGGTCTTCGTCTCCCACGGCCGGGACGACCGCGTCCTGCCGGTCGGCTCCTGCAGCCGCCGCCTGGTGCCCGCGCTGGAACGCGCCGGCTACGAGGTCACCTACCGGGAGTTCGGCGGCGGCCACGAGGTGCCGCCCGAACTGGCCACCGCGGCACTGCGCTGGTGGGTGGGCGGCCCGCCGGAGAACTGAGCCCGGCCCTCCGGCGGACCGGACGCGGAGTGCGACCATGGCGGGGCGCCGTCCGTGCGCCGCGGTCCCGACCCGTGGAGGTGACCCGATGGCCCCCCGCTCCCTGGCGGTGTTCGACCTGGACGGAACACTCGCCGACGTCCGTCACCGGCTGCACCACATCGACGGCCGCCGGCGAGACTGGGACGCCTTCTTCGCCGCCGCGCCCGGCGACCCGCCGCTGGCCCGGGGAGTGGCACTGGCGCTGTCCAGCGCGGAGCGGCACGAGCTGGCGTACGTGACCGGGCGCCCCGAGCGGTGCCGCCGCGACACCCTGGAGTGGCTGGCCCGGCACGGTCTGCCGGCCGGGCGGCTGCTGATGCGCGGCGACCGGGACCGCCGCCCGGCCCGTGTCGTCAAGCTGGAGCTGCTGCGGAGACTGGCCGGGGAGGGCACGGTCGCCCTGGTGGTCGACGACGACCACCAGGTCTGCGACGCCTACGAGGCGGCCGGCTTCCCGGTGGTGCGGGCCGGGTGGACGGCGGCGGAGCCCGTACTGGAGGAGGCCCAGGAGCGGGAGGGGCGCACCTGAGGGCCCGGGGCGCCGGAGACCCCGGGCGCCGCCGTGCGCGGGACGAGCGTAGACGACCGGAGAGGTACGGGAACGCCGGCCGGGCACCGTGCGGACGGACGCGCCGTGCGTAGGGCACCGCGGACCGGGGGGGGGGCGGCCCCGGGCCGCGGCGCGGTCACCGGTCGCGCCGCCCGGTCTCCCGCCCGTACCGCCGCCTCCCCTGCGGTCCGTCCTCCCGGCCCTCCCGCTCCTCCCGTGTCCGCCTCCGCCGCCGCTCCCGGCGGGACCCGACCAGGCGGGTGACGACGAAGCCCCCGACCGCGAGGACGACGAGCGCTATGACAGCCCTGGAGTACATCCCGGCATAGTCCGAGACGATGTGCCAGTTGTCCCCGAGGGTGTAGCCCAGCAGCACGAAGAGGGTGTTCCACAGCGCGCTGCCGAGCGCGGTGAGGATCAGGAAGGTCTTCATGGGCATACGTTCGATGCCCGCCGGGACCGAGATCAGACTGCGGAAGACCGGCACCATCCGCCCGAAGAAGACCGCCTTGGTGCCGTGCCGGGCGAACCAGGCCTCCGTCCTCTCGATGTCGGCGGGCTTCAGCAGCGGAATCTGCGAGGCGACCGCCATGGTCCGCTCCCGGCCCAGCAGCGCACCCGCCCAGTACAGGGCCAGAGCGCCGCTCACCGAGCCGATCGTGGTCCACAGCAGGGCGGCGAGCAGACTGATGTCGCCGCGGGCCGCGGCGAAGCCGGCCAGTGGCAGGAAGGCCTCGCTCGGCAGGGGCGGGAAGAGGTTCTCCAGCGCGATGGCCAGCCCCGCTCCGGGAGCGCCGAGCGTCTCCATCAGGTCCGTGACCCAGCCGGCGAGTCCGCCGGACGGCTGCGAGGCTGCTGCTTCGATCATCTGCGACCCACCCTGGTGCGAGGGGAACGAACGGTGTGGGACCGGCTACCCCCGGCTCCCGGGGGCGAACCGGCCGCCTCCCGGGCGGGCCGCGACGGGAGCTCCGCACCGGGGGACCCCGCCGTCCGAATACCGGACATAAGTGATGTCGCGTACCCGTGTCCAGGAGATTTCTTGACCGTGAACGGCGCGGCCGTCTTGAATGCCCTTCCGCCGCACGACAGCAGCACCCCCGAGAGGCCCCCGTGATACAGAGCACGTCCCGAGACAGCGCCGAGTGGTGGCGCGAATCGGTCGTATACCAGATCTACGTCCCCAGCTTCGCCGACTCCGACGGGGACGGGATGGGCGACCTGAGGGGGATAACCGGCCGGCTCGGCCATGTGGCGGAGCTCGGCGCGGACGCCGTGTGGCTGACCCCCTTCTACCGCTCGCCCTGGGCCGACGGCGGCTACGACGTGAGCGACTACCGCGACGTCGACCCGCGGCACGGCACCCTGGACGACTTCCGCGAACTGCTGGAGAGGGCACACGCCCTGGGCCTGAAGGTCATCGTCGACATCGTCCCCAACCACTGCTCCAGCGAACACCCCTGGTTCGCCGAGGCGCTGGCCTCCCCGCCCGGCTCCCCGGCCCGGGACCGCTTCGTGTTCCGGGACGGCCGGGGCCCGGACGGCGCGGAGCCGCCCGCCGACTGGCGGTCCAAGTTCGGCGGCAGCGCCTGGACCCGGGTGCCGGACGGCCAGTGGTACATGCACATCTTCGCCGCCGAGCAGCCCGACCTGAACTGGGAGAACCCCGAGGTCCTCGCCGAGTTCGAGAGCGTCCTGCGGTTCTGGCTGGACCTGGGCGTCGACGGCTTCCGCATCGACGTGGCACACGGCATGCGCAAGGACCTCACCCCGCCGCTGCGCGACACCCTGGGAGAG
This sequence comes from Streptomyces rubellus, assembly GCF_036323805.1. NCBI lineage: Bacteria > Bacillati > Actinomycetota > Actinomycetes > Kitasatosporales > Streptomycetaceae > Streptomyces > Streptomyces rubellus. The sequence continues at coordinate 77,205 of NZ_JAZDCX010000009.1, read as the reverse complement.
GACTCCGCCCCGCTCAACGCCCCGCCCGAGGGGCACGACCACCCCTTCTGGGACCGCGACGAGGTGCACGGCATCCACCGCGCCTGGCGCCGGGTCCTGGACGAGTACCACCCGCCCCGCATCGCGGTGGCCGAGGCGGGGGTGAGCGAGTCCAGACTGCCCCTGTACACCCGGCCCGACGAGCTCCACCAGGCGTTCAACTTCCCCTATCTGCGCTGCCGGTGGGACGCCGCCGAGTTCCGCCGGGTCGTCGACGCCTCCCTGGACGGCGCCCGCTCGGTCGGCGCGCTGCCCACCTGGGTGCTGTCCAACCACGACGTGGTGCGCCATCTGAGCCGCTACGCCCTGCCCGAGGGCGCCGACGCGGTCGCCTGGCTGATGGCCGACGGCCGTGAGCCGGCCGCGGACGGGGAACTGGGCCGCCGCCGTGCCCGCGCCGCCGCCCTGCTGACCCTGGCACTGCCCGGCACCACCTACCTCTACCAGGGGGAGGAGCTGGGCCTGCCGGAGGTGGCCGACCTGCCGCGCGAGGCGCTGCGCGACCCGATGTGGGAGCGGACCGGCCGCGCCCGCAAGGGCCGGGACGGCTGCCGGGTGCCGATGCCCTGGGAGCGTTCGGGCCCGTCGTACGGGTTCGGCCCGGGCGGAAGCTGGCTGCCGCAGCCGGAGGGCTGGGGCGAGTACTCCGTCGAGGCCCAGACCGGCCGGCCCGGCTCCTTCCTGGAGCTGTACCGGGCGGCTCTGAAGGTCCGCCGCTCCTTCACCGGCGACGAGAGCTTCGCCTGGCTGCCCGCCCGGGAGGGCGAGCTGGCCTTCCGCAAGGGCGCGCTGGAGTGCCGGGTCAACCTCTCCGGCGCCCCGCTGCCCCTGCCGGCGTCCGCGGGCGAGCCGCTGCTGGCCAGCGGGGAGCTGGGCGGGGGGACCGCCGGGCGCGGCCTGCCGCCGGACACCGCGGTCTGGCTGGACACCCAGCCGCGCTGACGCGGGCTTCCGGGGCCGCGGGGGCGTACGCCGTACGCCTCAGCGGTCCCGCGCGTCCCGCGCCGCCACCAGGACCTCGATGCCGTCCAGCAGCCGCTCCAGGCCGAAGGCGAACTCCTCGTCGGGAGCGCCCTCCTCGGTCATGACCCCCGCTCTGAGCACCTCGTTGACCGCCGGGAAGCGCTCCGGGTCGGCCAGCCTGGCCAGCAGCCGGCTGTAGGCGGCCATGGTCTCCTCGACCGTCCTGCCCGAGGCCCGGGCGGCCGAGACGATGTCCGCCGTCATCGTGGCCTCGCTCCTGACGAAGCCGCTGACCAGCAGGATGGTCTCGATCTTCTCGCCCTCGTCCAGGGCGGTGTCCCGCAGGCAGACCAGACCCCGCTCCATCCAGGCGAGCGCGCGGGGGGTGGTGGGCGGGCTGGCGATGGGGACGCGGAGCATCCACAGGTTGCCGTACAGCACCTCCCGCATCGCCCGGGCCCAGTGCGCCAGCGCGGCCCGCCAGCCCTCCTCGGGCGGGGGGCCCGCCGGGGGCAGCCCGTAGGCCGCGTCCTGCATCAGGACCAGCAGTTCCTCCTTGGAGGACACGTACCGGTACAGGGACATCGTCGAGACGCCGAGGGCGCCGGCGATCCGCCCCATGGAGACCGCCGGGAGCCCCTCGGCGTTGGCGAGTCCGACGGCGGCATCGACGATCCGGTCCACGCTCAGGCCCGGCCGGGGGCCCTTGCCGGGGCGTCCGCGCAGTCCCCAGGCGGTCTCGAGGCCCGGGGGCAGGTCGGTGTCGCTGTCCTTCGCCATCGTCTTCGCCGCTCCGCTCTCCGCCTTCGGGTTGACCGTCATCCTAGATATGTGTATGCGTTACGCAGTAGCGTGTATGGCATACGCAGAAGAACGCGTCCGAGGCGCGGAAGACGAGAGGGGGCGGGGCGCATGGCGGAGGAGGCAGCGGTCGAGGCGGTCGGGCTGCGGAAGTCGTACGGCCCGGTGACGGTGCTGGACGGGATCGGTCTGGAAGCGGCACGCGGCAGCGTGTTCGCGCTGCTCGGTCCCAACGGGGCGGGCAAGACCACGACCGTGCGCATCCTGGCCACACTGGCGACGCCCGACGCCGGGCGGGCGCGGGTGGCGGGTTTCGACACGGTGCGGCAGCGGCGGGAGGTGCGCCGCCGCATCAGCCTCACCGGGCAGTACGCGGCGCTCGACAAGGAGCAGACCGGCGAGGAGAACCTGGTCATGATGGGGCGGCTGTGCGGTCTGCCGCGCCGCCGGGCCCGTGAACGGGCCGGGGAACTGCTGGAGCGGTTCGGCCTCAGCGGTGCGGCCCGCCGCCGGACGGGAACGTACTCCGGCGGCATGCGCCGCCGGCTGGACATCGCCGCGGGGCTGGTCGGCGATCCCGAGGTGGTCTTCCTCGACGAGCCGACGACCGGGCTCGACCCGCGCAGCCGCCAGACGATGTGGGAGGTCACCGCCTCCCTGGCCGAGGCCGGGACGACGGTCTTCCTCACCACCCAGTACCTGGAGGAGGCCGACCGGCTCGCCGACCGCATCGCCCTCCTCGACGCCGGACGGGTGGTGGCCGAGGGCACCGCCGCCGACCTCAAGCGGCGGGTCGCGGACCGGCGCCTGGACCTCACCCTCGCCGGACCCGCCGCGTACGCACGGATCGCGGAGCGGCTCGGCGGGAGGGCCGTCCTCCATGACCCGGCCCGTCTGGTCCTCGGGGTGCCCACCGACGGCAGCGCGGCGCACATCAGGGCGCTGCTGGACGGGATCGACCCGGACGGCGGCGCGGTGGAGCGGTTCGCCGTGTACGAGGTCACCCTCGACGACGTCTTCCTGGCCCTCACCGGCCGCCCCGCCGACCGCACCCGGACCGCCGCGCGGACCACCGGGGAGGCGACCGCCCGTGTCTGAGACCGCCACCGCCACCGCCCCCGCGGCCCGGACCGCCGCGCCCGGTGCCCCGGCCCGTGCCGCGACCATGACCGCCCGCTGCGTACGGCTGTCCGCGCGCAACGCCGACGCGCTGATCACCTCGCTGATGCTTCCGGTGATGCTGATGCTGGTGTTCGTCTACCTCTTCGGAGGCGCGATCGAGACCGGCACCCGGTACGTCACCTACGTCGTCCCCGGGGTGCTGGTGCTGTGCGCCGGGTACGGGGCGGCCGCGACGGCCGTCAGCGTCAGCGGCGACATGGCCGAGGGCGTCGTGGACCGCTTCCGCTCCCTGGACGTCGGCGGGGGCTCCGTCCTGGCCGGGCACGTGGCGGCGAGCGTCGTGCGCAACGCCGCCGCGACCGCCGCGGTGTTCGCCGTCGCCTTCGCCATCGGCTTCCGCCCGGAGGCGGGTGCCGCGGGCTGGCTCGCGGCGGTGGGCGTCCTGGCGGCCTACGTCGTGGCCTTCTCCTGGCTGTCGGCGGCCGTCGGGCTGCTGGCGAGGACTCCCGAGGCCGCGAGCGGCTTCACCTTCCTGGTGCTGTTCCTGCCGTACCCGAGCAGTGCCTTCGTACCGGTGGAGACCATGCCGGGCTGGCTGCACGGCTTCGCCGAGCACCAGCCGGCCACACCCGTCATCGAGGCGCTGCGCGGGCTGCTGCTGGACCGGCCGGTGGGCAGCGCCCCGTGGCTGGCGCTGGCCTGGTGCGGCGGGATCCTCGCCGTCTCGGTCGCGGCGTCCGCCGTGCTCTTCCGGCGCCGTACGGCCTGACACCGGACCCGGCAGCCGGGGAGCGGAGGACGCCCGGGGGCGGCGGCTCAGAAGCCGCCGTCCCCGCCGAAGCCGCCTCCTCCGAAACCGCCCCCGAAGTCACCGCCGCCGAAGCCGCCCCCGAAGCTGTCACCGGAGTAGCCGCCCTCGCCGCCGTAGCCCCAGCCGGGCCCGTAGCCGTAGCCCCAGCCGCCCAGACTGCTGCCCAGCACCGTGCCGAACAGCAGGCCGGGCAGCAGCATCGAGCCGTAGGCCCCGTAGTAGCCGCCCATCCACGGCCCGTACGCCGGACCCGCGTCCCAGTACGGCACCCGTTCACCGGTGGCCGTCGGCACCGTGCGCACCGCCGGGTCCAGGCCGTCCTCGACACGGGTGGCGTCGGCCGCGCAGACCGGCACCTCGCGGGGCGCGCCGCCCGGGGGCGTCCACTCCACGTCCCGCACCGACGGCCCGTGCCGGGGGTCGAAGAAGCACGGCGGCCGCCGCTCGGGCAGTTCCCGGCCCTCCCGCCGGGCGTCCAGGACGGCCAGGGAGAACCGGCCGTCCTCCAGCGCCTCGGTCACCGCCCGCATGTCGTCGGGGCGCCGGGCCGCCGCGGAGGCCTGCTTGGCCTTCTCGTAGGCGTCCAGCGCGTGCTCGTAGTCGGTGAGCATCTCCTGCGTGACACCGGGGGCGGAGGGGGAGAAGTCCAGCCGGTCCAGCCGCTCGCCGTAGGCGGTGATGTCCTCGTCGACCGCGGCCCGCACCTGTTCCAGCTCGGCCCGCTCCTCCTGCTCCTGCCGCCTGTGCGAGCGCCGCGTCAGGAACAGCCCGCCCAGCGCGAACACCGCCAGCACGACCAGGAAGCCCACCAGCACACCACCGCCACCGCCGGATCCACCGCCCGCCGGACCGCGGTCGCGGTAGCCGGCCCCGCCGTCCCGTGCGGCCGACTGCACATCGGTGACGAAGCCGCTGAGGATGCGGTAGGGGTCGTTGGGGTGTTCCCGCAGGTTGCGCTGCGCGAGCGAGCTCGCCGTGGCGCCCCGCAGGACCGCGGAGTCGGACGCCGCGCCGAACCGCGAGCCCAGGGCGACCGCGTACACCCCGGGGCGGTCCACCTCGGAGCGCAGCCGGTCGAAGACGGCGTCGCCCTCGTAGGAGGCGTCGTCGGGCAGCACGGCGACATAGACCGGTACGTCCCCGGCCCGGATCTGCCCGGCGAGCCGGTCGGCCTCGGCGGCGGAGAGCTTGTCCGAGGCGGCGGGGTCGACGTAGACCGGCGTCTCCCGGAGCGCCGCCGCCACTTCCTCGATGTCGGTGGCCGCCCGGGCACTGCCCGTGGGGCCCAGCAGAGCGACGGCCACGGCGAGTACGGCGGCCCAGACCAGGCCCGCCCGCCGTCCCGGGAGAACAGGAGAGATGGGGCGGTTTGTCCTCATGACGCTCGGCTACCCAGCCGGCGTGCCGTCACCCGGCGGGAAGCGTTCCGGTTCGAAAGAAAGTTCCAGAAGGCGGGGAACATCCGGGTATGGCCCGGTGTTGGAGGAAAGGCGGGCGCCACCCCCCCGGCGTACCGCCTCCGTACCGGTTCCGGCCGCGGTTCTCCCCCCTCCCGGCCGGGCCGGTACGACACCGCGGGCCGTGGGTGGTGCCCGGCGGCGGACGCCGCCGGGCACCACCCGCCCCTTCGATCCCCGCGGGTTCCCCGCACGCCCCACGGAGGCAGCCGTTGTCCTCGATCGGAACCGCCCGGCACTTCCAGCCCAGGGGTACGCCCGGCGATGTCTGCCGTGACCACAACCGTGCCGCGCTGGCCACCGTGGTGGCCGCCGAGGCGCGCCGCAAGGGATACGGGCCGCGGCTGAGCGACGAGCAGATCGACGAGTGCGCCGCGCTCGCGGGGCGCAGGCCGCCCTCGGCGAGGTCCCGCGCGGCGATCCGCGCCGCCCTGCGGCCGCCGCTCAGCGCCGCCGACGCGCCGGAGAAGGTGGCGGCGGCCGTCTTCGACGCGCTCCCCTCGCATCCGGTGCGGGTGGTGGGGCGGGACGGCCGGGAGTACTTCCTGGTCCCGCTCCCGGCCACCGGCTGACTCCCCGTGCCGCGGCGCCGGACCCGCGCCGCGGCCCGGGCTCACTCGGGCCGCGGCTGCCGGGCGCCGGGCTCTCTCCAGTCCAGGGCCTCCCGGGTCTCGCGCTGTATTCGCTCGGCCACCTCACGGGTCTCGGTGAGCACGTCGCCGAGCTCCTCGACCAGGCTCTCGTAGATCGGCGGGTGGTCGGTTCGGGTGGCGGTGGTCGTCACAGGACTTTCCCTCTCTGCGCTTTCCGGCATAACCGGCACTTGTGTCTCTCGTGTCACCCCGGGCGCCACGCGGCGGCCGGTCGCGTAGCGTACCGGTGCTTTCACGCGGTGACACATCGCGTCCCCTCTTCGGGACGCGAAGAAGGGACGAACGGCGGGCGGCTACCCGGTGCGGAGGCGATCATGCCAGTCGATCGCAAATCTGTTCGCGCCTCTTTCCGCGGCGGCGATGAGTTCCGGTCGCCGGACCGGTCCCCATGGTGTACGCGTCCCCGGGCGTGCGGAGCCGCACGCCCGCACCAGGAGGAGGAACCAGAGATGACCGCTCCGGCACCGGAGTCCCGGCCACCCGATCTGGAACCGGTGGCCCGCCGGATGACCCGCGTCGTGGCGGGCGTCCCCGGCGGCCGGCTCGCCGCGCCCACACCGTGCGAGGAGATGACCGTGGGCGACCTGCTGCACCACGTCCACGGTCTGTCGGTGGCCTTCCGGGACGCCGCGCGCAAGGACCTCGGCGTCGCCACCGGGACCGACCCCGCCGTCCAGCGGCCCTCCGCCGCGCTGCTGCCCGCCGACTGGCGCGAGGACATCCCGCGCCGGCTGGGTGAACTCGCCGCGGCGTGGCGCGACCCCGGCGCCTGGGAGGGCGTCACCCAGGCGGGCGGCGTCACCCTGCCGGCCGGGGTCGCGGGCCGGGTCGCCCTGAACGAGCTCCTCCTCCACGGCTGGGACCTCGCCCGCGCAACCGGTCAGGAGTACACCTGCGACGAGGAGAGCCTGCGGGTCTCCGCCGAACTGCTGGAACAGTCGGCGGACGGGACCGGCCGGGAAGGGATCTTCGGCCCCGTGGTCGAGGTGCCGCCCGGCGCCCCGCTCCTGGACCGGGTCGTCGGCCTCGGCGGGCGCCGTCCCGGCTGGTCGCCGGCCGCGCTCCGGGAGTAGTCCCGGGAGCAGGGAAGGGAACCGGACCCGGCCGGGGCGGTTGGGCTAACATCGTCGGCAGCCGCTCCCGCGCCCGCGGGACGGGCGGCGCGGACGCGGGGGAGGTGCTGATGCCGTACGGCGGTTCCACCGGCCGCGCGCCCTCGCTCCGCCGGTGGCGGCCGGGCACGGGCCCGAACCTGCCGCTGCTGCTGGTCCCCCCGGCGGTGCTGGCCCTGCTGGCACTCCTGACCGGCCTGCAGCCGGGGCAGGGCGGCCTGGCGACCACCGCGGTGGCACTCGCCGCGACCGCCGCCGCGGGCACCGCCCTCGCCGTGGCCGCCCTCCTGGCCGCACGTCTGGCCCGGCCCGCACCGCCCGCCCGGGTCCGTACCGCGCTGCGCGACCGTGAACGCCGCACCGCCTTCCTGCCGCAGCGCGATCCCGACGCCGCGGGCCGCCCCCGGCCCCGGGCACCCGGCCGCCCCCTCCCGACGGCCGGGTAGCCGCGGCCCCCTCCTCTCCCGGATCTCCGGACGCCCCGGAGCACCCCGGCCGGGGCCGTGTCCGCACGGCTCGTCACGCCGAAACAGCTCCGTCCGGCACGACGAGATTCCGGGAGGAATCCCCTTCATGCGCACTGTCGCCCAGCTTTTCGCGCTGCTCACCGGCGCACTCGAACCGCTCTTCGCCACCTCGGCGGCCGCCGTCGCGATCATCGTGGCCACCATGTGCGTACGCACCCTGCTGCACCCTCTGGCACGGGCGGGGGTGCGGGGCGAGAAGGCCCGGACCCGGCTCGCCCCGGAGGTGGCCGGGCTGCGGAAGCGGTATGCCCGGGATCCGGAACGGCTCCGGCGGGCCCTGCTGGAACTGCACGCCAGGGAGGGGGTGTCGCCGCTGGCCGGGATCGCCCCGACGCTGCTCCAGCTGCCGGTCTTCTTCGTGATGTACCGGCTGTTCACGGCCCCGCGGGTGGGCGGTGAGCCCAACGGGCTGCTGGCGGACCGGCTGGGCCCCGCCCCGCTGGGCGGCCGCTGGGCCGACGCGCTCGCCGACGGCGGGGTGCTCGGCGCGCCGGGACTGGTGTACCTCGCGCTGTTCGGGGTGCTCGCCGCGGTGGCGCTGTGGTCGTACCGGCGGGCGCGCGCGGCGGTCGCCCCGGCGCCCGAACAGGCGGTGCCCGGGATGGCGGGGCTGGTGAAGGTGCTGCCGCTGCTGTCCTTCGGGACGCTGGTCACCGCCGCGTTCGTGCCGCTGGCCGCCGGGCTCTACCTGGCCACGACCACGGTGTGGACGGCGGTGGAACGGGCGCTGCTGCACCGCGGCCCCGCGGTGGCGCGGAGCGGGGCGGCGGGAAGGAACCGCCGAAGGAGCGGGCGGAAGGAGGGCTGAACGGAGCGGAACCCTGTCGTCTTCCCAGCCCTCCCGGCGCCCCCGGCGCACGGCCGGTGACGGCCGTGCGCCGGAGGCTTCTCACCGTGGGGGGTGGGAACCGGGGAGGACGCGGGGGAGTGGGGCGCGGGGTGCGCCCCGGTCAGCAGCCGATGCGGGAACTGCCGACGGCGATGTCGTCGAACCACAGGGTGTCGGTTTCCCCGCCGTAGCTCTCCCAGCCCACCCGCAGATCGGTCAAGGAGGGCCGCCAGCCGGGCTTGCGCAGCCACTGGCCGTCGATGTCGTGGGTGGGGGTGCCGTCGACGGCCAGGCCCGGCACGGCCTCGCCGTCCACCCAGGTCTCCAGGTGCCCGGCGGAGCCGTCGATCCGGAACTCCACGCAGGTCCAGGTGTTGACCGGCAGGGGGCGGCTCATCGCCACGCCGTTGGGGCTCTGCTCGGGCAGGGTGGCGTCGTCGGACTCGCGGTTCCACTGCAGGGCGCTGTTCTGGCCGCCCATGCGCAGGTCCTTGTTCTCACCCGCGTCGTGCATGGCCGCGAACGTGATGTGGGCGGCGGGCAGCGGGGTGGTGTGCCGCACCTGGAGGCGGGCCCAGAAGGTGCCGGAGGTGTCCACCTCGTCCAGCGGGGTTCCGACGAAGATGTGGTTGCAGTAGCCGCCCCCGCCGTTGATCCGCAGTGACTTGCCGCCGCTGTGGGCCACCGAGGAGTCCACGCTCGCGGTGCCGGTGCCGGAGCAGTTGGGGGCGCCGGCGGTCCAGCGGCCCGAGGGCTGGGAGCCGGTCTGGGACTCGAAGTCGTCGCAGAAGCCGTCCGCCGCGGTGGTCTCGCAGCCCGCCGCGGCGGGGAGGCCGGCGGCCTCGGCGGCCGGGGAGAACACCGGGGAGAACGCCGTGGAGAGCAGGGCCAGGGCCAGCGCGGCGGCGGCCGGGGCGGCCGGTAAGCCGCGGCGGGAACGGAGCCGTGAGGTGGGGGGCATGTCGATCTCCTAGGGAAGTGCCGGACGGGCGGAGCCCGTGACGGTGCGGCGCGGTGCGCCCGCCCGCGGACGGTCCGGCGGTGCCATGGTGCGGGGGGAGCCGTGCGGCGGGTGCCTTCCGGCCCGGTCGTGTCCGGTCGCGGTGGCCGCCGGGACCGGGGGCGGTGCCGGGGGATTGTCCCCGTTTCTCGGCCGAGCTGTATGGGAGCGCTCCCATGCAGAACTGTAACGGCCGTGGGAACACTTGGAAACCCCGCCCCACGGCCCGGCCGCCGGGTGCGCGGCACGGGTGGATGAACGGGCGGGGCCGCCACCGCGTACCCCTTCGCGTGCCGTGCGGCGCTTGCCGCGGGGTGCGAGCCGTTCCGTCCGCCGCCCACTGTGAGGACATGCCGATGACAGAGCGAAGCAGCCTTCCCCTGCGGGCCCTTCCGTCCGGGAGGGCCGAACTCCATGTGGTGCTCGACCTGGACTGGGCGGACATCGCCGCCCTCGGCGCGGAGGCCGGCCGGCTGGCCGACCGGCTCCAGCGTGCCGTCACCCTCGACGAAGCCGTCAGTCACCGGCTGAGCACCGGGTCCGGCACCCGGGCCGCCGCCCCGGTCCCGGCACCCGGTCCCGCCTCGGCCACCCCGGCCGCCGCGGTCCCCGCCACGGAGCGGGACCGCCCCAGAGGTGCCGCCCCGGCGTCCGCGGGCTCTCCGGGAGCCGAGGCCGGCCGTCACGCGGCAGGCCGGGCCGGCGGCTCCGCGGCCGCCGCTCCGGTCTCCGCCGTCACCCCGATGTCCGGGACCGCGGCCGAGCGGGACCGGGGCGCCGCTCCGGCCGGGCAGCGTCCCGCGGAGGAGCGGCGGGCGGTGGAGCGCATCTCCCTGGCGGCTTCCCCCGGGAACACCGGGCCCTCCGGCACCGCCGCCCCCGAGCCCTACCGTGCCGCCGGGGCCGCCGGCTGACCCGGCGGCCCGTGCCGCCGGTGGCATCGGCGCGGCTGTGAGTGCCCGGGAGCCCGGGCACCGGTACGGACGCGGCGCCCCCCGCCCGTGAAGCGGGGGCGGGTGTCTTCAGACGGTTCCGGTTCCGGTCAGCCCCTCGCGCTGGAGGATGGTGCGGGCCTGATCGGCGTGCCCGCCGCGCACGATGACGTCGTAGCGGGCGGCGGCCAGGGACCGGGTCGAGGAGAAGTCACGGCGTCCACCGGTCGCCGCATGACCGACGAAACCGAAGACCGCGCCCCACAGCGCGCCGATGAGGATACCGCCGAGGATCAGCCCGAGCCAGGCGGGGCCGGGGGTGAACAGTCCCACCAGCAGACCGATGAAGAGGCCGAACCAGGCACCGCTGGCGGCACCGAGCCCGGCCGCGCGGCCCTTGGTCATCCGGCCGGTGACATGCTCGACCAGGCGCAGGTCCGACCCGACGATGTCGATGTGCTCCACGGGGAACTTCTCGTCGGAGAGCCGGTCGACCGCGGCTTGGGCCTCCTCGTAGGCGGAGTAGCTGGCCACCGTGTTCCAGGCATCGCTGACCGGGTCCGGGGGGTTCGGATCGATGTGCGCCATCGTCGCACTCTCCTTCCGTTCGGTGCGCGCTACTGGCCGCCTGCCCGGGGGGTGCCGCTTTATGGCTGGAAGGGTGCCGGGGCGTCGCACGCTCCGGCCGGCGAGGACCCGGGCGGGGCCGCCCCGGCACTGGTACGGCGCGGCCGGTGACGGCACGCGGCCGGACACGCCGCTTCCGGTGGCGAGGACGGCACGGACCGGGGCACGGGCACCGCTCCGGAAGGTGCCGCGGGCCCGGTCCGGAGCCGGTCCGGGCCCGGACCGGCTCCGCCGGGACGGGCGGGGTCAGCCCACCGGTGTGCCCATGGGCGCCGGCTGGGACAACAGCAGATCGACCAGGGCGAGCAGCAGATCGCGGCCGACCTCCTGGCGCCGTACGTCCCCCATCAGCAGCGGGACGCCGGGGTCCAGATCGAGAGCCTCGCGAACCTCCTCCTCGGTGCGGTCGCAGCGGCCGTGGAAGCAGTTGACCCCCACCACGAAGGGGATGCCCCGGCTCTCGAAGAAGTCGATGGAGGCGAAGCTGACGTCCAGCCGTCTGGTGTCGACCAGTACGACCGCGCCCAGCGCACCGTTCACCAGGTCGTTCCACATGAACCAGAAGCGCTCCTGGCCCGGTGTGCCGAACAGGTAGACCACCAGTTCGGGGTGGATGGTGATCCGGCCGAAGTCGAGCGCCACCGTCGTGGTGCTCTTGTCCGTCAGTCCCTCGATGTCGTCGACGCCGACGCTCGCCTGTGTCAGGTACTCCTCGGTGCGCAGGGGAGACACCTCGCTGACCGCTCCGACCAGGGTCGTCTTGCCCACCCCGAAGCCGCCGGCGATCAGGATCTTGACGGCCGAGGGGGTGGCCGGGCCGGTCTCCAGCCCGGCCGGGTGATCAGAGTTTCCGGAGTCCATCCCTCACCGCCTGCAGAAGAGTCACGTTCAGTCCACCGTTTTCCCGGGCCACCAGCGGTGGCCGGACCGTCACCCTGCCGAGCGACACCAGGTCGTCGATCAGGATCTTCGTCACCGACACGGGCAGGTCGAGTGCCGCGGCGATCTCCGCGACGGCGGCCGACCCGCGACACTGCTCCACAATGGCCTGGTGCTCCGGCTCCAGTCCTCTGTCCGAGGGCTGGTCGTCCTGGGAGCCGACGGTGGTCACCACCGTGATCAGACCGAGGTCACCACGTTCCGGAACGGTCCTGCCACGGGTGATGGCATAAGGCCGGACCAGGGAGTCGTCGGCCTCCTCGTACCCCAGGTCGTCCGTCCAGTGGCCACCCACATCAGCCTCCGTCCGTGACCGTGTCACCGGTACGGGCCTCGGTGCCCAGCTTCTGGCCGACCTGCTGGACGAGGGTGTGCATGGCGACCGCCATCACCTCGGCGTCGACGTCCTGGGAGGCCACGACGGCCAGGTGGGTCCCCTTGCCGGCGGCGGTGATGAAGAGCCACAGATCGGCCATCTCCACGATGACCTGACGCACCGGCCCGCCGCGGAAGAGCTCGTCGACTCCCCGGGCGAGGCTCTGCTGCCCGGTGGCCACGGCGGCGAGCCGTTCGGCGTCGGTGCGATCGATGGTGCGGGACTGGCTGACGACCAGTCCGTCGTCGGACAGGACTATGGCGTGCCTGGTGCCCGCCACCTGATCGACCAGTCCGTCCAGCAGCCAGTCCAGGTCCTGGTTGGTGGCGGTGGTTCGCTGTGTCATCGTGGGTCTTCCGTCGTGTTCGGGTTGCGGCCCGGCGTGCTGCCGCCGGTTGGGGGGTGGCCGTCTCGGGAGGGCTGTCGGTGTGCGGCGCGGGACTGCCGCTGGAAGGCGCCGATGGCGGCGCCGGAGCGGGCGGGCTGCGGATGCGGTCCGGTCTCTTCCCCGGAGGTGCTGCCGGAACGGTGCTCCGGTTCCCTGAGCTCGGCGGCGAGACTGGCCCGGCGGACCCGTTTGGGCAGCGGTCGCGCCGCGGCGTCGGGAGAGGAGTCCCCGGCGGGCCGGGGCCGCGTGCCGGGCCGTGCTCCGCCCCGCGGGGCGGGCACGGAGGTGACCGCGCTCATCGCCCGGCCGCGTGAGCGGGCCGGCAGTCCGGCGGGTGCCTCCGCGGCGGAGTCCGGGACTCCCCGCAGCGGTGTCTGTCCGGTCTCCTCGCTTCCCGCCTCCTCCGCGCCGCCGTCCGGACCCGGTCCGTCCGCGATCAGTTCGGCGGGGATGAGCACGATCGCCCGGGTGCCGCCGAACACCGACGGACGCAGCTCCACGTCCACTCCCAGGCCGTGGGCGAGCCGTGCGACCACGTACAGGCCGAGCCGGATGTCGTCGACCCGGGACATGATGTCCATCCTGGGCGGCTCGGCCATCAGCCGGTTGATCCGCTCGTACTCCTCGGGCTCCATGCCCAGACCGCGGTCCTCGATCTCCACGGCGAGGCCCCGGCCCACCAGCCCGGCCCGGACCTCCACGGGAGTGGGGGGCTTGGAGAAGGTGGTGGCGTTCTCCATCAGCTCGGCCAGGATGTGGACCGTCGGTCCCACGGCGCGCTCGGACAGCCAGGGCTGCCCCTCGACCTCGATGTGGATGCGGCGGTAGTCCCGCACCTCCCCCAGCGCGGCGCGCAGGACGTTCAGCGCCCGCACCGGTCTGCGCCAGCGCCGCTGGGGCTGGCCGCCGCCGAGGATGACCAGGTTCTCCTCGTAGCGGCGCAGCCGGGCGGTGAGGTGGTCGAGGTCGAACAGCCCCTCCAGCACCTCCGGGTCCTCGTGCCGGCGTTCCATCTCGTCGAGCTTCTTCAGCTGCAGACCGATGAGCAGCTGGGTGCGGCGGGCGATGCGCTGCAGGAGCCGTTCGAAGCCGCGGTGCTGTTCCGTCTCCCGCACGGCGGTCTCGATGGCGCTGCGGCGGGCGGTGTTGAGGGCCTTGCCGAGCCGGCCGAGGTCGTCGTCACCGTGGCTGACCTCGGAGACCTCGGCGTCGATGTCGATGTTCTCGCCCCGGCGCAGTCGTTCCACGATGTCGGGCAGCTTCTGTTCCAGCTCCAGTGCCTCCTCGCGCAGCGCCAGGACGCGCCGCCGCAGCACGCTGGTGAGCCAGAGGCTGAGCAGGACGACCACCACCACCGCGCTCAGACCGACGGCGCTCGTGGTGACCAGGCGGTTCAGCAACGACTCCATGGAGGCGTCGCCCGCCGCCCAGACGAACTCGACCCGTATGCCGGACAGCCGGCCGAGCTGTGTGTGCACCTGGGCGGACGCCTGCTGCCAGCGGGCGGCCCCGCCGTCCTCCAGGACGGTGGAGGCACTGCTGCCGGAGGAGCGCAGCAGGGCGTCCTGCATGCCGGTGACGGCCTGCCAGGCATCGCCGTCGACCGTCTTCCGGTAGGCGGCGGTCTCGTTCTCGCGGAGGTAGGGCTCGTACTCCTGCTCGATCAGGTACCGCTGGACGCTGACCAGCTCCACGAACTGGTCGTACTCGGCGGGGCCGAACTCGTCCGGGCCCCTGGCCAGCAGGGCGTCCTGGCGGGAGAGCATCTCCTGGGCTCTGGACAGGCTGTTCAGGGGCCCGCTGAGGACGGTCAGCTCCAGGTCCTCCGTCTGGCCGAGGGACTCGAAGAACCGGAGGTCCGCCTCGACCAGCTCGTTGAAACGCTCGTAGACCTGCTGCTGGGTGGCCTTCCCGCCGTCCACGGCCGCCCGGACCTCGTCGAGTTCGGCCAGCTTCCCGCGGATCTGTGTCAGCCCCTCCCGCGTCTGCGGGTAGGTGTCGGAGACCTCGATGTCGGAGAGGTCCTCGAAGGTGCTCACGGCCTGGTCGGTGCGCTTCCGCTGCTTCTCCAGGACGGCGCGGCCGGCCTCGGGGTCGCTCAGTGCGAAGGCGCTGATCCCCCGCTCCATCTGCAGGGCGAGGAGGACGTCCGTGGCCGGGTACGCGGCCCGGCTGGCGATGGTGTGCTGGATGTCCCGGTTCTGCCAGGTGGTCCCGAGCTGCACGGTGCTGACCGTCCACAGGGCGGCCAGTGCCACGCTGGGGACGACGGCCAGGATGAGCAGGGCTGTCCGGATCGATTCCAGGCGGGAGGAGTCCTTCTTCGTCCTTCGCCTCTGCCGTCCCGGCACGGTGACGCGCGGTGCCATTTCTCCCCAGCGGTGGTTGCGGTGATGGGCCGCCGCTGGTGAGGGCGGCGTTGAACGGGGCGATGGTAGCCGTACGGCCGTTCAGAGGGAAACAAGTGTGGACAACTCACTGAGAATGGCGGGCAGAAGCGTTTTCCCTGGTGGTGGCGGTGAGCCGGGCGGAGGGACCGGACGGCCCGCTCCGCCGCCGTGCCGGTTTCGTGTCCGTCCCGGCGCTTCTTCGGTACTCCCCGGTGGGATTCTCCGCGGGCCGGCCCGCGGAGAATCCCACCGGGCGTCCGCTTCCGGCCCTTCGGGATCCCGGACCACGCGGTGTTCTCGCCCGCTAATCCCGGTCGGCGGTCCCGCGGCCGCGCAGCCGCTCCAGGTCGCGCCGCTCCCGCTTGGTGGGCCGCCCGGCGCCGCGTTCGCGCCGGGCCGCGGGGGCGGCGTACTCGGGCGGTGGCGGCGGCGGGCTGTTGTCGACGAAGCACTCCGCCGCGACGGGCGCGCCGACGCGCTTGCGCACCAGGCGTTTGACGACAACGATCCGCTCACGCCCCGAGTGGCGCAGACGCACCTCGTCACCGGAGCGCACCGGGGCGGCGGGCTTGGCGCGCTCCCCGTTGATCCGGACATGGCCGGCGCGGCAGGCGGCGGCGGCCGCCGAGCGTGTCTTGGTGAGCCGGACGGACCAGATCCAGCTGTCGATCCGTACGCTCCCCTCGGCTGCGGTCATGCCCCCGACTCTAGAGGAGGAGCCTCGCGCGGTGCGGCCGCCGTCGGCCGCCGGCGGTGGCACGGGCATATGCGGAAACTGTCACTGTTGTTCACCTCCGCAATGAACTGACGGTCGGGCGCCGAGCGCCGGGAGCCGTGCCGAAGAAAACGGGGCGGGGGGTCTTGACGCGCGGCCCGGGCGGGTAGAAGGTCTGGCAGCGGATATGGGAGCGCTCCCATGAGGGGGACCGACTCGGGGAGTGTTCCGCCGGACTGCTCACGTCAGGAGCCGAGACACGTGCACAGACGGAGAAACAGGCGGAAGAACGGGCGGGGAAACGCCGCCGTCGCCGGTGCGGGTGCCGCCGCCGCGCTGGTGTTGCTCGCGGGGACCACGGGAACGGCCGGCGCCGCGGCCGGCTCGCCGGAGGCGGGGAAGGACGACCGGCGGCCGAGCGGGACACGCCTGTACACGCCGCCCGCCAACCCGGACGCGTACGACCAGATCCGGGAGCTGGTCAGGGCCGGAAAGCACAAGGACGCCCTCGCCGTCGCACGGATGGTGCGGACTCCGCAGTCCGTGTGGTTCAACGGCCGGGGCGACGACAGCCTCATCCGTGGCGAGGTCCGCGAGATCGTGCGGGACGCGGCGCGCAAGCGGGCCCTGCCGGTGCTGACCCTCTACAACGTCCCCGGCCGGGACTGCTCGCAGTACTCGGCCGGCGGGGCCGCCGACACCGCCGAGTACCAGGCGTGGATCGACGAGGTCGCCAAGGGCATCGGCAAGAAGAAGGCGCTGGTGATCCTGGAGCCCGACTCCCTGGCCCTGCTGCCCTCCGACTGCGGGCAGGACGACGAGGAGGGCACCCTGACCGCCGCCCGCTACGCGGAGATCGACTACGCCGTCGACGCCCTCACCGCCCTGCCCGGCACCACCGTCTACCTTGACGCCGGCCACAGCGGCTGGCACAGCGTCAACTCCATCGTGCCGCGGCTGATCGAGGCGGGGGTCGAGAAGACCCGGGGCTTCTACCTCAACGCCTCCAACTACCGTTCCGACGAGGAACTGGCCCGCTACGGCGAACTGGTCTCCGGCTGCCTGGAGTACGCCGCCGGCGGCGGCGACCCGGCCGACTGCCCGAACCAGTGGTGGGACCAGGAGGACGCACGGGCCTGGCTGGACGAGAACGTCACCCCGGACCCGGCCGACCAGCCCCATTTCGTCACCGACACCAGCCGCAACGGCCAGGGCCCCTGGACCCCGGACACGGACCAGTACCCCGACCCCCAGGAATGGTGCAACCCGCCGGACCGCGGTCTGGGCAAGCGGCCGACCACCGACACCGGTGATCCGCTGAACGACGCCCATCTGTGGATCAAGATCCCCGGCGAGTCGGACGGCGAGTGCCTGCGCGGCACGGAGGGGCCGGAGGACCCCGCGCGCGGCATGATCGACCCGCCGGCCGGCCAGTGGTTCCCGCAGCAGGTCCTGGAACTGGTGCGCAACGCGGAGCCGCCGCTGCGCCCCTGACCGCCGACCGCCCGTCCGGCCGACTCGAACGCGCCTGGAGTCCCGGACGGGAACCCCGGTTCGGTGGCGCGATGAGGGCGCGCCACCGAACCGGTCACCCGTCCGGCCCCGGTGTCTCCTCCGCCGGGGCCGGACGGCCCGTATCGGCCCCCGCCGAAGAAGTCCCGAGAACCGAAGAGCCACCCGAGACCAGTTCACCGCCGCCGAGGAACTGTCCGGACCGGCCCGGTGGCCGTCGGCCGGGCCGGTGAGGCACCGGACCGTGTGTTTCCGCCCCCACCGGAAGGACGACGCCGTGACGAGATGGACGACGAGAGGGACCGGCGGACCGGCCGGCGAACCGGCCGCCGGACGGACCGCGCTGCGCGGCAGGTTACGGAGGTTCACCGCGGGAGCCGCCGTGACCCTCATGGCCGCGTGCACCCTGAACAGCGCACCCGCGGCGGCCTCGGCCGACGCGCCGCCGGCCTACGAGGACCCGGCCCTGCCGGTGGACGACCGCGTCGAGGACCTGCTGTCCAGGATGACGCTCGACGACAAGATCGGGCAGATGACCCAGGTCGACCGCAGCGCGCTGGAGGACCAGTCGGACCTGGCGGCCTACCGCATCGGCTCGGTCCTCTCCGGCGGCGGATCCGCCCCCGTCCCCAACACCCCCCAGGCCTGGGCGGAGATGTACGACTCGTTCCAGCGGACCGCGCTCTCCACCCCGCTGGGCATCCCCGTCATCTACGGCGTGGACGCCGTCCACGGCCACAACAACGTGCGGGGCGCCACGATCTTCCCCCACAACATCGGCCTCGGCGCCACCCGCGACCCCGGACTGGTGGAGCGGATCGGCCGCGCCACCGCCGAGGAGGTCGCCGGCACCGGCATCGACTGGACCTTCGCGCCCTGCCTGTGCGTGGCCCGCGACGACCGCTGGGGGCGCACGTACGAGTCCTACGGGGAGAAGCCCGAACTGCCCAGCGCGATGACCACGCTGATCGACGGCCTCCAGGGCCCCTCCCTGGACGCGCCCGGCTCGGTCCTGGCCACCGCCAAGCACTACCTCGGGGACGGCGGCACCACCGGCGGCGTCGACCAGGGGAACACCGAGCTGAGCGAGGCGGAACTGCGCGAGATCCACCTCCCGCCGTTCCGGGCGGCGGTGGAGCGCGGGGTGGGCTCGGTGATGGTCTCCTACAGCAGCTGGAACGGCGTGCGGATGCACGGGAACCGCCATCTGATCACCGATGTCCTCAAGGGAGAGCTGGGCTTCACCGGTTTCGTCGTCTCGGACTGGGCGGGCGTCGACCAGCTCGACGGCCAGGAGGGCTTCACCGCCGCCGAGGTGCGGGACGCGGTGAACGCCGGCATCGACATGGTCATGGTGCCGTACGACTACCGCAGGTTCACCGAGCTGTTGCGCGGCGAGGTGCGGGCCGGCCGGATCCCGATGGAGCGCGTCGACGACGCCAACCGCCGCATCCTGGCCAGGAAGTTCGAGCTGGGCCTCTTCGAGAACCCCTACACCGACCGCTCCTACACCGCCGCCATCGGCTCCGGGGAGCACCGTCGGCTCGCCCGCGAGGCGGTGCGCAAGTCCCAGGTGCTGCTGAAGAACTCCGGCGGCGTCCTGCCGCTGGACAAGTCGGCCAAGGTCTTCGTCGCGGGCAAGAACGCCGACGACATCGGTCACCAGAGCGGCGGCTGGACCATCACCTGGCAGGGCGGAAGCGGGGACGTCACCCCGGGGACCACCGTTGTGGAGGGGATGCGGTCGCTGGCCTCCGACCCGTCGCGGGTGACCTACGACCGGTACGGCAACGGCATCGACGGTTCCTACGACGTGGCCGTGGCCGTCGTCGGCGAGACCCCGTACGCGGAGATGGCGGGTGACCGGCGCGGCTCGATGGGCCTGGACCGGGAGGACCTGGCCGCCCTGGAGAGGCTGCGGGCCTCCGGGGTGCCTGTCGTGGTCGTGCTCGTCTCCGGCCGTCCGCTGGACATCGCGGAGCGGCTCGACGGCTGGGACGCGCTGCTGGCCGCCTGGCTGCCCGGCACCGAGGGTGCCGGGGTGGCCGACGTGCTCTACGGCGACCACGCGCCGACGGGGAGGCTGCCGATGACGTGGATGCGCTCCGTGAGCCAGCAGCCCGTCAACGACGGCGACGGCCAGACCCCGCTGTTCCCCTTCGGCCACGGGCTCACCTACCCCACCGACCACCGGACCGCGGACCGGCGGCCCGGGGGCTTCCGGGCCGAGGTGACGGTGCACGACAACGCCCCCGCCCCCTCGGAGGGCCGGAACGCGCGGCCGGCCCCCGGCGGATCGGCGGCGTTCGGCTCCACGGCCACCGGCGCCCCGGCCGTCCCCTCAGCACTCCGCACCGGTTCCTGAGGCGGAGCGGCACGGTCCCGCGCCGGCGGGGTGCGGCGGTCCTCCCGCCCGCCGCACCCCGCCGGTACCGCGGGTTTCCGCTCCCTCGGCCCGGGTACCGGAGGGCAGGTCAGCCCACCCGGGACCGGCAAGGGACGTGCGGGACGCCGGCCCGGGGGCGGACGGCGGCACAGCGGTGCGGCCACCACGATCGAGCGGCACCGGCACCCCGACCCGCGGGGGCGCCGGGCCGTATCCGCACAGGACGGTGAACGTGTTCGTCTTCTTCTCCAACCGGTCCGGCTGCCTCGGCTCGCTCCTGATCAGCCTGGCCGGTACGGCTCTGCTGCTGCTTCTCCTCTACAGCTGCCGGGGCGCCTGACGGCGGGCCCGGCGCGGCTCAGCGGTCCGTCGCGGACGGCAGCGGCTCCCCGCACCGCTCGCAGCGGACGGCGCCCGCCGCCTCGTTCATCCGGCCGCAGGCCGGGCAGACCCGGTCCAGCAGGCACGGCGGCTCACCGCCGTCCGCCGCGGCCACCGCCGCCGGAGACGGCGGACCGGCGCCGATGGTCATACCCGGCCGCCGCCGGTGAACGGTCAGGTAGACCAGCCCGTCCGGTCCCGCCCGCAGCGACCGCCGCGAGGCGCGCGGCAGCCACACCAGCAGCTGGGGCGTGAGCGTCTGCCGTCCGCCCGCGCCGTCCTCGAGCTCCCCGCCGCCGCCGACCACCAGCAGCAGGACGTCCAGGTCGTTCTCGGCGTGCTCGCCGACGGCCGCCCCTGGCGGCAGCCGCACCAGATTGGCGTCGAGCTGCCGGCCGGACTCGGCCAGCCGCCACAGGGCGCCGCCGCGCTCGACGGGCGCCCGGCCGGCGCGGTCGCCGAGGTCGGCCAGGACACGGGGGATCTCCTGCTGGGACACGGCACCTCCTGGGACGAGCGGTCCGATCCTATGCCCGGTCCGCACCGCCGGACCCGTACCGGCCCCGCGTAGGCTTGGGCACCGCGATGAGACGCAGACGCACGGCACCACCCGCCCCGCTGCCCCAGCGGCACGGCGTAGACCCGGTCCGCCTCAGGCTGCCCGGGACCGGTGACTGGGCGACGGTCCGCGACCATCTGGTCGACCGGCTGCCCGCGGTGCCGCCGGGGCGGATCGACGCCATGCTGTCCGGCGGCGAGGTGTGGGACGCCGACGGGCCGCTCGCCCCCGGAGCCCCGTACACGCCGGGGGCGTACGTGTGGTTCCACCGGGAGCTGCCGGACGAGGTGCCGGTGCCGTACGAGGTGGAGGTGCTGTACCGCGACGACGTCCTGGTCGTCGCGGACAAGCCGCACTTCCTGGCCACCACCCCGCGCGGCCGGCACGTCACCGAGACCGCCCTGGCCCGGCTCCGCCGCGATCTGGCACTGCCCGAACTCAGCCCGGCGCACCGGCTGGACCGGCTCACCGCGGGCCTGGTGCTGTTCACCGTCCGCCCCCGGTACCGCGCCGCCTACCAGAACCTCTTCCGGGACCGGCGGGTGCACAAGGAGTACGAGGCCGTCGCACCGTACGACCCGGCCCTGGAGCTGCCCCGCACGGTGCGCAACCGCATCGTCAAGGAGCGCGGGGTCATCGCCGCGTACGAGGTGCCGGGGGAGCCCAACAGTGTCAGCCGGATCGAGCTGACCGGGCACCGCGGCGGACTCGGCCGCTACCGGCTGCTGCCCCGCACCGGCCGCACCCACCAGCTGCGGCTGCACATGAGCGGTCTGGGCGTCCCCATCCTGGGCGACCCGGTCTACCCCCGCCCCGCCGAGCGCGCCCCGGACGACTTCGGCAGCCCGCTGCAGCTGCTGGCCGGGGTCCTGGAGTTCACCGACCCCGTCACCGGCCGTCCCCGGCGGTTCACCAGCCGCCGCACCCTTTCCGCCTGGACGGGCCCGGACGGGTGACAGCGCGTCCATGACCGCGGCCCGCCCGGGTACCCGGGCACCTGGAGAACCCGGAGAAGCCGGGTGGGACGGACGGCACGGGCCGGCGGAAGGACAGCGCATGAGCGGCGGCGGAACGGGACGGGCGGTGCTCTTCGACGTGGACGGCACCCTGGTGGACACCACCTATCTGCACACCGTGGCCTGGTGGGAGGCGTTCCGGCAGGCGGGCCGCCGGGTGCCGATGTCCCTGATCCACCGGACCATCGGCATGGGCAGCGACCAGCTCCTCGACCGGCTGCTGGGCGAGGACCACGATCCGGCGGAGGCCGAGGCCGTCACCGCCGCCCACCGGACCCTGTACGCCGAGTACTGGCCGCGGCTGGCCCCGCTGGAGGGAGCCGCCGAGCTGCTGCGGGCCTGCGCGGAGCGGGGCTGGACGGTCGTACTGGCCAGCTCCGCGCACGGCGACGAGCTGGCGGTGATGCGACAGGCGGTGGGCGCGGACGACGTGGTCGCCGGCGCGACCAGCTCCGACGACGTCGAGGCCAGCAAACCGGCGCCCGACCTGGTGGTCTCCGCGCTCGACCGGGCCGGGGTCGGCCCCGACCGGGCGGTGTTCGTGGGCGACACCGTGTGGGACGTGGCCGCCTGTGAGCGGGCGGGCGTGCCCTGTCTGGGCGTGCTCTCCGGCGGGCTGACCCGGCAGGAACTGCTGGACGCGGGCGCCGTGGAGGTCTACGAGGACCCGGCGGATCTGCTGGCCCGCCTCGACGACAGTCTGCTGGGCCGCCCGCAGGGCGCGGCGTGAGCGGGCGGCCCGCCACCGCCGGCCCGCGGCGCGGGTCTGCGTCGATCGGGTGGAGATGAGCCGTGAGCCACCGCCGTGCACCCTCGCCTGCCAGGGGCACGGAGGAGGGACGGCCACAATTCCGGCAGGGGATCCGGCGCGGTTCCGCCGAGGTTTCCGGCCACCGCGCGAGGGCACCCGCCCAAGACCGTCACAGCGCCCAACGCCCCTGATGGTGACGAGGAAAGGGCCATGATGCTCGTCAGCAGTACCCCGTTCGCGGCCGTGTCCGCAGGGCATGCCACCCCCGGCCCCCGCAGCGGGCGGTCCGCGGCGTGAGAAACCCGACTGCCATGATCAGCCCGGGTGCTCCCGGCGGTGCCCACGACGGACGGCCGGAGCCGGCCAGGCCATCCGCACCGCCGGAATCCGCACCGGTGGGGGGAACACGTGACGGAACCGCCCCCGGCACCGACGAGGTCCGGCTCCGGGTGGAGGAGGCCCTGCGCGACTATGTGACCGAGCGGTGTGCCGAGGCCGAGGACATCGACGGCACCTTCGGCGCCCAGCTGGCCGCCGGGGTCTCGCGGTTCGCGCTGCGCGGCGGCAAGCGGACGCGGGCCGGCTTCCTGTGGTGGGGCTGGCGGGCCGCCGGCGGCGCTCCGCACGGCACCGGCGCGCCCGCCGTCCTGCGGACCGCCGCGGCCCTGGAACTGCTGCAGACCTGCGCCCTGGTCCACGACGACCTGATGGACGACTCCGCCCTGCGCCGGGGCCGCCCCGCCCTCCATGTCGACTTCGCCCGCCGCCACCGGCAGGACGGCATGGTCGGCCGCCCCGAGGCGTACGGGACCTCGGTGGCCGTCCTGGCCGGGGACCTCGCGCTGGCCTGGGCCGACGACCTGTTCACCGAGTCCCTGCCGGACGACGCGGCGCTCCGGCGCGAGGCGCAGCGGGCCTGGCGGGCGATGCGGACCGAGACCGTGGCCGGGCAGTTCCTGGACCTGCACGCCCAGGCGGCCGGCCGGCCCTCGGCGTCCGCCGCGCTGCGGGTCGCCTATCTCAAGAGCGCCCTCTACACCGTCGAGCGGCCCCTGCACCTGGGCGCGGTCCTGGGAGGGGCCGGTCCCGAGCTCGTCGGCGCGCTGCGCTCCGCCGGGCGGGACGCGGGGCTGGCCTTCCAGCTTCGGGACGATCTGCTGGGTGTCTTCGGCGACCCCCGGCGCACCGGCAAGCCCGCGGGGGACGACGTGCGCGAGGGCAAGACCACCTATCTGGTGGCGCTCGCCCTAGAGCGGGCCGAGGCGCTCGGCGACACGTCGGCCCTGGCCGTGCTGCGCGGCAGCCTGGGAGACCGCGCGCTGACCCCGGAGCGGCTGGAACGTTTCCGCCGGGTGCTGGCCGGGCTGGGGGTGCGCGCCGCCGTGGAGGAGCGGATCGAACGGCTCGGCGAGCTCGCCGAGCGCAGGCTGCACGGTGCCTGCGAGGACCCGGTCGTCGCGGACCGGCTGGCCGCCATGGTCCACGCCGTGGCCGGAACGGACGGTGCCCGCGGTGCCCGGACCGCCACCGGACCGGGGACGGAGGCGCTGCGGTGAGACGCGTCCAGGGACGTACCGATCATGTGGTGGTCGTCGGCGCCGGGCTGTCCGGGCTGGCGGCCGCCCTGCACCTGCTCGGGGCCGGCCGCCGGGTGACCGTCCTCGAACGCGACCCGGGCCCCGGTGGCCGGGCCGGGCGGCTGGAGCGCGGCGGCTACCGCATCGACACCGGACCGACCGTGCTGACCATGCCGCACCTGCTCGACGAGGCGCTGGCCGCGGTGGGCGAGTCGGTGGACGAGCGGTTGGAGCTGCTGCCCCTGCACCCGGCCTACCGGGCCCGCTTCGCCGACGGCTCCGCGCTGGAGGTCCACACCGGCGCCGAGGCCATGGCCGAGGAGGTGCGCCGCTTCGCCGGACCCGCCGAGGCGGCCGGCTACCTGCGGCTGCGCCGCTGGCTGGAGTGCCTGTACCGGGCCCAGATGGGGCGCTTCATCGACAGCAACATCGACCACCCCCTGCAACTGCTCCACCCGGACCTCGCCCGGCTCGCCGCCCTGGGCGGCTTCGGACGGCTGGAGGGGCAGGTGGGGCGGTTCCTGACCGACGAGCGGCTGCGCCGGGTCTTCACCTTCCAGTCGCTGTACGCCGGGGTGGAGCCCGCCAGGGCGCTGGCCGCCTACGCCGTCATCGCCTACATGGACACCGTCGCCGGGGTCTGGTTCCCGCGCGGCGGCATGCACGCCGTACCCGCCGCCCTGGCCGGCGCCGCCGGCGACGCGGGCGCCGAGCTGCGGTACGGGTGCGAGGTGACACGCCTGGAACAGCGGGCCGGACGGGTGGTGGCCGTCCACACCGGCGACGGCGACCGCGTCCCCTGCGACGCGGTCGTCCTCACCCCCGACCTGCCCGTCGCCTACCGGCTGCTGGGCCGCGCCCCCCGCCGCCCGCTGTCCCTGCGGCACTCGCCCTCGGCGGTGGTGCTCCACGCCGGGGTCCGCCGCACCCGGAACGAACTGGCCCACCACAACCTCTTCTTCGGTGCCGCCTGGCGGCGCACCTTCACCGAACTCACCCGGACCGGGAGCCTGATGAGTGATCCGTCCCTGCTGGTCACCCGCCCCACGGCCACCGACCCGGCGCTGGCCCCGCCGGGGCGCGACCTGCTCTACGTCCTGGCGCCCTGCCCCAACACCGACACCGGGCCGCTGCCCTGGGACGAGCTGGCGCCCCGCTACCGGGACAGCCTCGTGGCCGAGCTGGAGAGCCGGGGCCTGACCGGGCTGGACGCGGACATCGAGACGGAGCACCTGGTCACCCCGGTGGACTGGGCCGCGCAGGGGCACGCCGCGGGCACCCCCTTCTCCGCCGCCCACACCTTCTGGCAGACCGGGCCGTTCCGCCCGGGGAACCTGGTGCGCGGTGTGGACAACGCCGTCCTGGCCGGGTGCGGCACCACCCCCGGCGTGGGCGTGCCGACCGTGCTGGTCTCCGGGAAGCTGGCCGCCCGGCGCGTCACCGGCCCGCCACCGGCGGCCCGCGCGCCGCGCCGCGCCGGCCGCCGCACCGCCCACCTCTCCGCTGCCGCCGGGGAGGTGGGGCAGCGGTGACCGCCCGGGAACTGGACGCCGCGGGCGTCACCGATCCGCGGCTGCGCCACGCCTACACCGTCTGCCGCCGGCTCAACGCCCGCCACGGCAGGACGTACTTCCTGGCCACCCGGCTGCTGCCGGTCGAGCGGCGCCCGGCCGTGCACGCCCTGTACGGCTTCGCCCGCTGGGCGGACGACATCGTCGACGACCTCGGCACCGGCCGCACACCCGCCGAGCGCGCCGGGGAACTGGAGGCGCTGGAGAGGGAGCTGCGCGCCGGGCCGAGCGCGGACAGCACCGTCCCCGTGCTGCGCGCGCTGGCCCACACCGCCGCCGCCTACCGCATCGGCCCCGGGCTGTTCGCCGACTTCATGGCCTCCATGCGGATGGACCTGGACGTCACGGACTACCCCACCTACCGGGACCTGTACGCCTACATGCACGGCTCGGCCGCCGTCATCGGCCTGCAGATGGTGCCCGTCCTGGGCACGGTGGTACCGCGCGAGGAGGCCGAGCCGCACGCGGCGGCCCTGGGCGTGGCCTTCCAGCTCACCAACTTCCTGCGCGACGTCGGCGAGGACCTGGACCGCGGCCGGGTCTACCTCCCGGGCGAGGTGCTCGCCGCCCACGGGGTCGACCGCGAGATGCTGCGCCGGTGCCGCGACACCGGACGCGGCCACCCCCGGGTGCGCGCGGCACTGCGCGAGGTCGCCGCGCACACCCGGTCGGTGTACCGCGAGGCCCGCCCCGGCATCGCCATGCTCGACCCCGTCGCCCGGCCCTGCATCCGTACGGCGTTCACCCTCTACGGCGGCATCCTGGAGCGGATCGAGGACGCCGGCTACGACGTGCTGCACCGCCGGGTCGCCGTGCCCGGCCACCGCCGGGCCGCCGTTGCCCTGGACGGACTGGCCCGGCTCGCCGCCGCCCGGCTGCACCGCCGTACCGCGTCCGCCGGGCGGCCGGGCACGGCCCCGGACACCGCCGGCCGGACGGAACCCGCCGGGCACCCGGCCCGCACCGTCTTCCGCAGGAGGGCCCTGCCATGACCCGTGAACCACTCCGCCGGAGCGGCGGCCCCGCCCGCCTCTCCTCCCGCCTGGCGCGGCGCCTCCCCGCACCGCCGCGCCGCGGGCTGCCGCTGCGGCCGGCCGCCCCGGTCGACTGGGCCGCGCAGCGGCCCACCTGGCGCGACGCCTCACCGGCCGTCATCGCGGCCGCCCTGAAGCGGGCCACCGCCCGGCCCTCGGGGAACTGGTACGTGCTGGGACCGTCCGAGCGGATACGGCCCGGCCGCGCCCACGGACGCACCGTCGCGGGCACGGAGGTGGTCGCCTGGCGTGATGCGGCCGGCCGGCTGACCGCGGGGCCCGGTGCCTGCCCCCACCTGGGCGCGCCGCTGAAGGACAGTCCCGTGCACTGCGGCCGGCTGGTCTGCCACTGGCACGGGCTGGCCCTGGACGGCCGCGGCGGCGCCGGCTGGGAACCGTACCCGGCCCACGACGACGGCGTCCTGGCCTGGGTCCGGCTGGACGCGGTCGGCGGCGAGGAGCCGCTGGAGCGCCCGGTGGTGCCCGAACGGCCCGCCCGGGACGCCTCGCTGTGCGCGGTCACCGAGGCCGAGGGCGTCTGTGAACCGGAGGACGTCGTCGCCAACCGCCTCGACCCCTGGCACGGAGCCTGGTTCCACCCCTACTCCTTCACCGGTCTGACGGTGCTCCAGGCGCCCGGTACCGGCCCGGAACCCTCCGATCCCGAGGAGGACCGCTTCACCGTCCAGGTCACCTTCCGGGTGGCCTCGCGCGGCGCGGTCCCGGTGCGGGCGGTCTTCACCGCCCCCGAGCCGCGCACCGTGGTGATGCGCATCACCGAGGGAGAGGGCGTGTCGTCGGTGGTGGAGACGCACGCCACCCCACTGGGCGAGGACGAGCGGGGCCGGCCCCGCACCGTCGTCACCGAGGCGGTGCTCGCCACCTCCGACCGCCCCGGCTTCGCCCTGGCCCGGGCGGCGGCCCCGCTGCTGCGCCCGCTGGTGCGGCGCACCGCGGCCCGGCTGTGGCGCGACGACCTCGCCTACGCCGAACGGCGCTGGCAGCTGCGCAGCACGGGCCGTTTCCCCGGCTGACCCCCGGCACGGCAGGGCCGGCGGCGGCCGGGACGGTTCTCCCGTTCCGGCCGCCGCCGGCTCACGCGTGCCGCCGTGCCCGCCGGCGCTCCCGGCCGCCCTCCCGGCCGCCCAGCGCCGCCAGGGCCCGCAGCGGTGCCGAGCGCCCGGCGTTGGGCACCGTCCACAGCGTCTGCCCCCGCACCCCCCAGCGCTCCAGCAGCGCGTTCGCCGCCAGGAAGCCGGTGGTGGCCGCCCGCTCCATCAGCGCCACCGGCAGATCCGCCCGGACGCAGTCCCCGGCGAGCACCACGCCCGGGTCGGGGGTGCGCACCGGGGGCCGGTCGGCGAAGGACCCCACCGCGAACAGCGGGCAGTCCGCCCGCCACTCGTGCACCGCGTCCACCACCCGCGCCGGGCGCGTCTCCGGCCAGAGCCGGTGCAGTCCGGCGAGCAGCTCCTCCTGCACGGCGGCGCGGTCGGCGCCGGGCGGGACGGCGTACGCGTGCAGCTCCACCACCGAGCCGCCGGTGCGCCGCGCCCAGCGGGCCGCCTCGCCCTCCCAGCGCTCCAGCACGCTGACGTTGTCCAGCGGACCGTAACCACTGGTGCCCAGGAAACCGGGCCGCTCCGGACGGACGGGGCGGTCCAGCCACAGCCGGGTCACCAGGAAGGGCGGGGCGGTGCGCAGCCGGGCGATCCGGGCGCGCCAGGCGGCATCGCCCAGACGGGGGGAGCCGGCCACGACCTGCCGCAGCCCGCCGGTGTCCAGGGCCAGGACCACCGCGTCGTACCGCTGTGGCGCGCCGCCTGCGGCGGCCACCTCGTAGCCGCCCGACGCGGTGGGGGAGACCGCCTCCACGGCCGTGTCCGTGAGGGTCTCGGCGCCGTGGCCGGACAGGTACTTCGCCAGCGGCTCCCACAGGGCGGCGGGGAAGGGCTCGTTCGCCACGTCGAAGAGCAGCCCCTCGCCGGAGCCCAGGAAGTAGATGTGGAACATCAGGGCCAGCTCGGCGGCCGACAGCTCCCCGGGATCGGCGAAGAAGCTGCGGGAGAAGACCTGGAAGGCCAGATGCCGGGCGCCGGCGGGGAAACGGACGCGGTCCAGGAAGTCGGCGGCGCTGATCCCGTCGAGCTGCTCGAAGACCTCGGGCACCCGTACGTCCAGCAGCGGCAGGGCCGCCACCGGGTCCATGCGCAGCAGCCCCGGCAGGGTGAACGTGGGGCTGAGGGCGGCGAAGCCGAGCGCGTTCCACGGCGGGGTGCGGGGCACCCGGGCGAAGCCGTCCCGGGCACCGCCGCTGTGGACCAGGGGGTAGTCGGGCAGTCCGGAGAGCATCCCCAGTGAGCCGTCCACCCGGCGCAGCAGCCCGCGCAGGTTGTAGTACTGGCGGAAGAAGGCGTGGAAGCCGCGGCCCATCGTCACCGCCGAACCGTCCGCCAGCGTCACCGGCCAGCCGGCCAGCCGGCCGCCCAGCCGCGGTTCCCGCTCCAGGACGGTGACCCGCACCCCGCGTTCGGCCAGCGCGGTGGCCGCCGCCAGCCCGGCGATGCCGCCGCCCGCGACGGCGACTCGCGGCGGCTCCCCGGCCACCGCCGGGCGCCCCGGCGCCGGATGCAGGACGGTCGCTCTGCGGTCGCGCCCGCGCCGGGCGGCCGGGCGGCCGGGTACGGCGGCCGGTCGTCGGTGGTGCGGTGGGGGCAGCGGCATGGCGGAACACTCCTGTCGGACGAGGACGGCGGGGAACGCGGGTGGGGAACCGGGGACCGGGAACGGAGGAGGAGCGAGAAGGGGCAAGAAGGAGCAAGAGGGATGACGCGGACGAGCGGTACACCGCCGGAACGGTGGGGGAGAGGCCGGGTCAGGGCACGGCGGCGCGCCGCGGCAGTACGGGCAGTTCCACCGCCGAGCGCAGCATGGGCAGCACCGGGGTGCTCAGCCCGATGGCGAACTCCTCCCACCACCGGGAGCGGCCGTCGAGGAACCGCAGCAGCCGGTCGGGCGGATTGCGCAGGAACAGTTCGCTGAAGAACCGCGCCCCCGCCACCCGGCCGGTGTCCACGGCCCGCAGCATGACCGCGTCCATCGCCCGGTGGCGGGCGGCGTGCGCGGCGGGCGGCACCGGGACGCGCCCGCGGCGCCAGGCGTCGGCGATGGCGTCGCTCTGCCGCTGGACGGCGGCGAAGGTGTAGCCGGTGGCGGGCCGGGTGGCGCCGCCGGCCGTCCCGATACGGAAGACGCAGCGCCCGGCGCGGCGCGGGAAGACGGCGTCCGTCATGGGGATGACGCCCTGCTCGGTGCCGGTGACCGTCATCCCCTCCAGACCCAGCACCCGGCCGGTGTAGTCCCGCAGCGCCCGCTCGTAGCCCTCGGCCGACAGCGGGGCGCGGGAGAACTCGGTGTACTCCACCAGCGCCTCCCGCCGGCCCAGCGGCAGGACGTAGCCGAAGGACAGCCCGTGGGCGGGCTGCGGGGTGCGGAAGTCCATCAGCTCCACGGCCGACGGGTCGAACGCGTCGGCGGAGCAGCGCACGAACCAGCCGCGGAAGTGCTGGAGCAGCGTGCTGCGCGCGGGCGGGAGCCGCCGGGGCGGGCGGGAGTCGAACACCCAGCGGGCCCGCACCCGTACCGGGGTCCCCGCGGCGTCGGTGCCGTGGACGACGGCGCCGCCCGCCGGATCGTCCAGCACCCGGTCGACGACCGCGGCCAGCCGCCGTACCCGGGGCAGGCGCGCCAGCCGGGCCTCCACCAGGGCGGCGAAGTCGGAGGAGCGGAGCATCTTGTAGCGCGCGGCACCCAGGTGGGCCTCGGTGGCGCGGCCGTCCGGGCCGCGCACCCGCAGCCGGTCCCAGCCGGCCCGTACCGCCTCGTCGTACGGGCCCTCGCCGGTCTCCCAGAAGCACCAGGTGCGGGCCGGGGCGCGCACCGGTCCCTCGGGCGCCTCGACGAGGACGACGGTGGGCGCGGTGCCGTCCGGGCCGACGGTGCCGGCCAGCCGGTGCACCAGGGACAGCCCGGCGGCGCCGGCGCCCACCACGGCGATGTCCGCGGGGGTGTCCGCGCCGAGACCTTCCAGATCGCTCACTCCGGCCGTCTTCCACGCCGTGCCCCCTCGTACACCGTCCGTGTCCGGCGGAAACCGGCAGGGCACGGCGGAACCCGCCGCGGCGGGGGCGGCCCTACCGCGGCACCGGTGCCCAGGGGCTCACGGCGAGCCTGTCGGTGTTGCCGAGGTCGAGGTGGGCGGGCACGGTCTGCGGCTCCCGGTCGCCGAGCGGGTCGATCTCCACGGCGCTGCCGTCGGTGGCGGGCACCGTGGCGTCCGTGACGGTGTTGCGCCACACCAGACGGGCCACCGCCGACTCGCCGGGGTCCAGGGGCACCGGCGCGGGAGCGTCGTCGAGTCCGTCGACGAGGGCGATCTCGGACACCGTGTGGAGGATCTCCACCTCCAGTGGTTCGCCGTCCCCGTCCAGCACCCGTACGCCGGGACGGCCCCGGACGGTGCGGGAGTCCTCGCCGCAGTTCACCAGCCGGACGCCCAGCACCCGCAGTCCCATGGCCGCCTCCGCCTCCTCCGCGTGGACGCGCAGTCCCGAGGCGGGGCAGGCGGAGGCGGTGGGGGAGGGCCGGGGAGAGGGGGACCCGCCGTACTGCTCGTGCCCCCCGGGGAACGAGGAGGCGAGCCGGTCGGGGCGGGGGAAGGCCGGGGAGGGCGGGGAGGAGGCCGACGAGGCGGGCTGGGAGCCGCAGGCGGTCAGCAGGCCGAGCGCCGCGAGCAGCAGGGCCGGGCGGAGGGCCGGGCGGAGGGCCGGGCGGCGTGCTCCGGACGCGATCGCGGTGGTGTCCATCCGATCATCGTTCCACGGTCTTCCTGCCCGGCAGACGGGAAGACCGCCCACCGGGCAGGTTTCCGGCTCGATCACCCCGGTGGACTCCCGAACCGAGGGACCTCCCGAGACGGTGCCCGGCACTCCGTCCGGCGACCTGCCGCCGCGGGCCGCCGCCGGCACGCGGACCTGCTGTTCGTTCACGTCCCGCCGCGCAGTACTGTCGCCGGGTTGTGCGTCACCTGAGGTCTCCGGCCCCGTTCCCCGCCGGCTCCGGCCGGTCCGAAAGGCGGCACCACCATGCCCGAACAGCACCCCCGGCCCGCGGCGCCGATGAACGAGGAGCGGAAGTTCCCCCGCGGACTCGCCGTCCGGCTCTTCGTCTACCTGATCGCCGGCCACCTGGTCGCGGCCTTCCTCTATCTGCTGTTCGAGCTGGGCGGCGGGCAGTGACGGCACGCCCCGGACCGCCTCCCGGCCCGGGGCTCAGCGGCGCACCGGCCCGGGAACGGTCATCCGGAAGGGGCGCACGGCCACCGCGAGCCGGGTGGCGGTGCGCTCCAGGGGCGGGAGCCGGTCCGACCACGAGGTGACCGTCAGCGTCCCGGGACGGAGGGTCCCCCGCAGCCGGCCGGGGATGAACAGCCGTCGCCCGGGCGAGCCGGAGAAGCCCGGCAGGGGGAGCGGTACCCCCGGCAGGCCCGGCCGTCCGGAGCCGAGGACCAGCTCGGCCAGCGGACCGTCCCGGTCGGCGACGCGTACCGCCGTCCGCCCGCCGGTGTCCGTCCAGACGAACTCGGCGAGTTCCTTGGGGAGTCCCCAGATGTCCCGCCCGCCGCGCACCGAGACGGCGTCGTCGACCCAGATGCGGTCGATCAGCAGCCCGGCCCGGCGGCCGCGGCGGACCAGCGGGCCGATGGCCAGCTCGTCGTAGCGCAAGGTGCCCTCCCGGTACCGGACCAGTCCGACGGCCAGCCGGGAGGGGGAGAACAGCGGGCGCAGATCCCCGGGAACGGGCAGCGGCCGGCGGAGCGGCAGGAGACCGGCCCACAGCCGTCCCCGGAACCGCCAGGGCGCGGGCGGCGGACAGGGCGCGGGGTTCTCCCCGGAGTCCTCCGGGACGGGACCGGGCATACTCCGCGTCTCCTTCCGTGTCGGGCCCCGGCCGGGGAGCGGTACCGGCGGTGTGTCCGCCGGCGGAACGGCCGTGCCCGTGTGCGCCTCCGGTACGGCACCGGGCGGGTGCCGCACGGAGACCGTGTGACACCCGCCCGGGACACCGTCCGGTTTCCCCGTCGCCTCCGCCCCTACTCCACGGCGGAGTTGCTGGACATGCAGCTCTTCGTCTGGCTGCCCATCTCCGGCAGCAGACCACCGAGGAGGCCGGGCCTGATGTGCTCGCTGCACATCTGGATGCCGGACGCCGGGCCGGAGGCGGACACGGAGGCGGGGGCGGAGGCGGGGGCGGTGTCGGAGGCGGTGTCGGAGGCGACGGCGGGAGAACCGGCGAGTACGGCGCAGCACAGGGCGGCACCGACGGCGGACAGGCGGAAGAGAACGCGCATGAGGAAGGTCTCCTTCGAGGTGATCGGTACTTCCACCCTCGCCCCGGTCCGGGCCTCCCGCACGGCGGCCTACTGCATCCGGCCTCCCGTGTCATCCCGGAGGGGTCGTCCCCGCACCCGGACGGACGGCGGCCGCCCCGTACGGGCTCCGGCGGCTCAGGGCGTCCGCCGTCCGGCGGGCGCCCTCCGCACGGGACCCGACGGGCGGCGCGTCCTCCTCCCCGGGCCCGGCTTCCTCTTCCAGGAGAGCCGGAGTCGGTGGTTCACAGCTCTCCTGGGGGCCGGTCGGGCCGGGACGAGTCGGCGGCCGGCCGGTTCGGGGACGGACGTGCCGGCCGCCGGCCGTGTCAGCGCGACTGCTCCGCTGACCGCTGTGCGACTCCGTCGCGGGCCGTGTCCTCCGCTTACCCATCGGCAGGGCGAACACGCATCCGGAGGACTTCCCGGAGAACGGGCGCCGGGCGGCAGCGGTGCGCCGGGCGGGGCTTCGGGCGGCCCGCCGGCCCCGGGCGAGGGCCCGGCCGGTGGCGGCGTACCACTGGACGGCCAGGACCGCGGCCAGGGCCACCTCGACCAAGTCTCCCCCGTAGTACATCAGTTGGGCACCGGTGCGCAGATCGGCGCCCGTGAAGCCGGTACCGGGCGGGGGAGTGGCGTACAGGGACTTGGCCAGCACGGCGTGCGCGGCCCCGGCCCCCAGCAGCGCCGCACCGCGCCAGGGCAGGCCCCAGCGGCGGCGCACCGGGTCGAGACGGCAGACGGCGAAGGTGAACAGCACACCCGCGGCGAGGACATGGAAGTGCAGCGCGGCCGCCAGGAGCGGCCGGCCGTGTGCGGCGGCCCACAGCGGGGTGCGGTACAGCAGCCACAGCCCGCCCACGTCCACGGCCGCGGCCAGCGGCGGGAAGAGCAGCCACCCGGCGGGCCGGGAGTGCGCCGCGGCCAGCAGGGCACGCCGGAGAGGCCCCGGACGCAGCACCCGCAGGACGAGGGTGAGCGGCCGGGCGAGCACCAGCAGCAGCGGAGCGGCCATACCGGTGACCAGATGCCCGGCCATGTGGGCGGTGAACGGCCCGCCGGGCGGGGCGAGGACGGCGGTCGCGGCCAGGGCCGTGCCGCCCGCCGCGAAGCACAGGTCCCGCGAGGGCGGCCAGGTGTCACCGCGGCGGCGCAGCCGTACGGCCGCGAGCAGGTAGCCGGTGACCACCGCCGCCGCGACCGCCGCGGCGAGCACGGCCGCGGGGGAGGGGCCCGCGCCGGCGGGGTGGAGGTGATCCGCTGCCACCGGCGTCACCCGGCCTCCACAGGCCGTACGCCGCGGCCCGCGCGCACGGCAAGGGCGGCGCCGATGCCCAGCAGCACCAGGCCCGCCGCGTTCCAGGCCAGGTCGTAGGGGAGCAGATCGACGCCGTAGCGGATCTGGTGCAGCCGCAGCAGCTTGTGGTCGACGATCCCGTCGAACAGCTGGAAACCGCCCAGTCCCAGGAACAGCCCGGCCCGGGCATGGGGGACGGACAGGGCGCGGCGGCGGCGCAGATCCGCGTAGAGCACGAACCCGGCCACCAGACCCAGCAGTTCGGCGGTGTGCAGCAGGCCGTCGGAGAGCAGCCCGACGGTGGGAGTGGCGCGGTCGTAGAAGTGGTGCCAGTTCAGCAGCTGGTGGAAGACGATCTCGTCGACCGCCGCCATGACCGCCGCGCCGATCAGCGCGCAGACGGCCAGCGACCGGCGCGGCCGGAGGCGGGCGTCCGGCGTGGGGGGCGGCTGGGAGGGCTGGGAGGGCTGGGCCATGGTCTGTGTGCTGCCCTTTCCGGAAGGGGAGGCGTACCGGACGCGGTACGCGTACCCCGCCGCCCGCCGTGTCACGGCGGGCGGCCCTCCGAAGCCGGTCTGACGCACCCCGCCGGGTGACCCGGGCCCCGCCCGCGGCCCGCCGTCAGTCGCGCAGGCCGGCCCGCTCCGCCGCCGGGGCGAAGTCCTCGGCGGCGGGGCCGAGCCACTGGCAGAGCAGGACGGTGGCGTCGTCCTGGAGCCGGCCGCCGTGGTAGTCGAGCACGGAGTGGACCAGTCGGCGCAGGGTCTCGGGGACGGGCAGGCCGTCGGAGTGGTGCCGGACGATGAAGTCGATGAAGCGGCTCAGGCCGAACTCGCGGTTCCCGGGACCGCGGGCCTCGGTGATGCCGTCGGTGTAGAACACGACGCGGTCGCCCGGCTCCAGCTGCTCCCGGCAGACGGTGGTCCGCAGGCCCAGGCCGGTGCCCAGCGGATGGGTGGGCGGGCAGCGCAGCAGGGTGCTCCAGCGTCCGCCGCGGATGACGACCGGGGGGTGGTGGCCGCGGTTGATCCAGGTGAACTCGCCGGTGCGGGTGTCCAGCTCGGCCAGGACACCGGTGACATAGCGGCTGTGGCCGAACTGCTCGACCAGCGTCCGTTCGACGGCCTCGCCGGTCTCGGCCGGACCGGCGCCCTGCCGGCGGTGGTTGCGGCAGGCGGCCACGGCGAGATTGACGGTGAGACCGGCGGCGGTGTCGTGTCCCATGGCGTCGAACACCGCGAGATGCACCACGGGCCCGGCGGTGGCGTAGTCGAAGGCGTCACCACTGATCTCGTAGGCGGGCTCCAGCGCGGCACCGATCACCACCCGGCCGTCCGCGTAGGTCAGCGGGGGCATCAGCTGCCACTGCATCTCGGCGGCCACCCCCATCGGCCGGGTGCGGACCAGACGGGCGTGGGAGTCGCTGTGGCCGCTCTTGCTGGTCAGGAGGAGCGCCGTCAGGGTGGCCAGTTGGTTCATGTCGTCGTGGACGCGCTCGTCGTCGCCGGTGGTGGCGATGTGCATGACGCCCAGGTGCTCGGTGCCGTCCAACACGGGGACCCACCACCGGTACCCCTCGGGGCCGGCTCCGGCGGCGGGCAGGGTCCGCCCGTGCTGGAAGGCCCGCCCGGGCACGGTGCCCTCGATCCTCAGCTCCGCGTCGCCGTCCGCCGCTCCCGCCCCGGCCTCCCGCCGGCCCGGGGGAAGCAGTCGCAGTACGTACTGCTGCAGATCGGTCAGATAGATCCGGATGTCGGTGAGCCCCGCGGGAGCCGCGTACTCGGCCACGGCGTCCGGCAGCAGCTCCAGGGGCAGCAGGTGGCTGGCGGACAGCAGACCGGCGAGCATCTGCCGACTGCGGAGAGCACGTTCCGGCACGGTGGCTCCTTTCCTGCTCCCCGACGGCCGTCCGTACGTCCGGGCACCCGTTCCGGACCTCATGACAGGGCGCGTGGCCCCGCCG
Source organism: Streptomyces rubellus (assembly GCF_036323805.1). Taxonomy (NCBI): domain Bacteria; kingdom Bacillati; phylum Actinomycetota; class Actinomycetes; order Kitasatosporales; family Streptomycetaceae; genus Streptomyces; species Streptomyces rubellus. Next base: position 41,050 of record NZ_JAZDCX010000009.1, on the reverse strand, counting down.
GCGGCCGACAGGACGGGGGAATCCGCCGGCCGCCGACGAGGATGCGACCGGGGGCCTGTCATACGACTCCACCTGTCGGCACCCCGGGCGCACCCCCCCGCCTACCCGGCGCGGCGGGGTGCAAGCCTGCGGCGGCGGCTCTTCCGGAATTCATCGGTCCGTTCCCGCCCTCGGGCACCCGGAGGCCGCCGCCCCGCGGCGGCCGGTGGTGGCACCGTGGTGAACGCCGGGGCGGGGCGGCGGTCACGCGCGGCGGGCCGTCACCGCCCCGGCCTACGGAGCGGACGCGGGCGGGGCCGAGGACGCCGGGGACGCCGAGGACGGGGGCGAGGGGCAGGTCGCCGCCTGGGGGACGTCGTCGCCGTACCGTGTGAGGGAGCACAGCGTGGTGAAGCTGATCTTCCAGGTCCCCTCCTGGCGGACGGCGGTGCCCGTGGCCCCGGTGGCGACCGGGCTGCCTTCCCGGGTGAGGGTGTAGCCGACCCGGGCGCTTTCGGGGGAGGTGAAGGCCGTCCGGTCCACCCGTACGCGGAGCAGTTCGGCGTCCTCGTCGCGGGTGAAGCCCTCGATCATCAGCCGGTAGAGCTCGCCGTCCTCGACCAGGGCGGCCTTGTCGTCGACCGACGCGGCGGTGAAGAACTCCTCCCAGTTCTCCCGGATCTCCTCGGCGGCTCCGGCCGGGTCCTCCGGCGCGGTGGCGGTCACCGAGGGGGAGGGGGACAGAGAGGCGGTCGGCGGATCGGTGGCGGGACGGGACGGGGCGGTCGCGGGGGCACTGGGGCTCGGGGTGGGGGAGGGCTCCTCCCCGCCTCCGCCGGTGCAGGCCGCGGCCAGCAGCGCCGTGAGCGCTGCGAGGACTGCTGTGCGCTGCCGGACGACGCTGGCCATGACCTCACCTCGGACGGATAGGGCGGTGTCCGTTGACTACCCGTGGTGGGGGAACGCATGCCGGGTGTACGCCGGGGAACGGCCGCCGCCGGTGGTCCCGGCGGGGGCGCGGGAGAACCGTGCGAGGCGGCCGGCCGTGCCGGATTCCGGCGGTCCGCGGGCGCCGGCCGGTCCGGAGGGCCGGGGTGGCGGAGGGCGGTGCGGTAACGGTCGAGCGCGGCGTGCCGTGTCGCCGGTTGCCGCCGGCCGGCTCCGTACGGCAGCCTGCCCGGATGACCGAGATCCGGACCCTGGCGGCGGACGACTGGCGGATCTGGCGCGAGCTGCGGCTGGCGGCGCTCGCGGAGGCGCCCGGCGCGTTCGGCTCCCGGCTCGCGGACTGGCAGGGCCCCGGCGACCGGGAGGAGCGCTGGCGTGCCCGGCTGGACCTTCCCGGCGCGTGCCACTTCGCCGCCCTGCTCGCGGACAGGCCGGCCGGGATGGCCGGCGGCGTCCCCGTGCCGGAGCCGGACGGGGAGGGCGGTACGGCGGAGCTGATCTCGATGTGGGTCGACCCCGTCGCCCGGGGCCGCGGGGTCGGGGACGCGCTGGTGCGGGCGGTGGTGCGGTGGGCGTCGGCGGCCGGGTTCGGCACCCTGCGGCTGTCGGTCATGTCCGGCAACGCGCACGCGGCGGCCCTCTATCGCCGCCACGGCTTCGTGCCCACCGGGCCGGCCGGCGGCCGTCTGCTGCCCGACGGCCGCCGGGAGCACGTCATGGTCAGGACGCTGCGCGCCGCCCGGCGGGACGACACCGGCGCGCGGGACGGGTGACCCGCGGCGGGAGACACGGCACGGCGCGAGGCGGCCGGGGCGGAACGACCCGCGGGCCCGGCCGCGGAGCGGTGCGGGACGGCCGCGGCCCCGTGCCGGACGCCCGGGGGTACGGGACGGGCGGCCGGGAAGCCCGCCGGGGCCGTCACATCGCCCGGATCTTCGCGTACCGCCACAGCGCCGGCGCCTCTGCCACCAGGACCGCGACGACGACGGCGCCCAGGGCGCCCACGGTCAGGCGCACCACGGCCGCGGGGATGCGGATGCCGTTTCTCACGGGGACTTCACCTCCTTCCCGGCGAGGGCCTCTGCGGTGACCGGTTCTCCGGCGGCCAGCTTCGCCACCAGGGACTCCACCAGCGCGGCGGCCGCCGTGACGGCCTTCCGCACGGGCTCGCTGAGACCGACGGCCACATCCGGTTCGTCGCCGCGCATCCGCACCAGCGGCTCGCAGCCGACGACCAGGACCCGGGGGAGCGGTGCGCCGCCGTCGGCCGCCAGCCGCCGGGCCAGGGCCAGTACGCCGACCGGGTCCATGGCGTGTGCCTCGGGCATGCCCGGGAGTTCTTCCTCCGGGGGGATCTCCGCCTCGATGACCGACAGGGTGCCCGGTGCCCGCCCGCGGGGAACCGCGTCGACCAGCAGGGCGGTGCCGTACCCCTCCAGCAGCCGGTAGGCCAGGTCCATGCCGCGGATGCCGAAGTCCGCGACCTGGACGCCGGCGGGCAGCGTGCGCCCGCGCAGCGCGGTGACGACCTCCGGCCCGAACCCGTCGTCGGCGAGGAAGAGGTTGCCGATCCCGGCCACCAGGATCCGGGCGCGGTCCGTGCCGCCGGCCGCGGGCGGCCCGTCCGGCTCCAGCTCCTCGGCGGAGAAGAAGAAGCGGTGGCCGATCTGGCTGCTCGCCCCCAGGTCACGCCCCGGATCGCCCACCAGGGCGACCGCGACGTGCCTTCGGCCCTCGAAGTCCTCCTCGACGGCGACGATCTCGGCGGTGCGGCCGGCGAGTGCCAGGTCGAGGATGTCGGCGCCGGGGGACGGCCGCAGCCGCACCCGGTCGCCCCGGCCCAGCCGTACTCCGCCGATCACCGCCGTCCGGGCGGTGCCGGAGCCCGCGGTCCCCGGTTCCCCGGTCTCCGGATCCGGGTGCGGCCGGCCGCTCATGTGCCCTCCTGGACGGGACGGAACTCGCGGATGGTGCCGTGCAGCGCGAGCAGTTCGTCGGGGCCGAGTCCGGCGCAGCGGTCCAGGATCTCCCGGGCCCGGGGATCGCAGGCCCGGGCCTCCCGCTGCTCCTCCTCCGTCAGGCTCATCACGCCGAGGATCAGCAGCCGGTCGATCTCCGTGCCGTCGAACAGGTCGCCGGGGCTCTCCGGGGCGACCTCGGGGAAGTCGTAGAGGGTGACCGGGGAGGACAGCACGGTGCGGGCGAACGACCCGCCGCCGTCCGCTCCCCCGCCCGCCTCCGCGGGAGCGCCGGGGCCGTCGCCGGCGCCGTCGCCGTCGGTCTCGTCGTCCACGAGCACCGGCCAGGTGCCCTGGTTCCCGCAGGCCCCGGCCGCCTCCCGCAGCCGCCGGGGCGGGTCGACGAGCGAGACGAAGCGTCCGGTGGCGCTGTGCAGCACCGTGTGGGTGGAGACGAAGGCGTACGCGCAGGCCTCCTCCCGGGCACCGCGGGCGTCCGCCTCGGGGACCGGGCACGGCGTGGTGTTCACGATGTCCACGGTCAGCCGGTACACCCCGTCGGTCCCGTCGGCCCGGACGGGTTCGGCGGTGATCTCCACGGTGCCGCGCAGCGCCCGCCAGCGGCGCACCACGGCGCCCGCGGGACGGTCCGCGCCGTCCCGCAGCGGCTCGCGGTCGGTGCCCGCCGGGACGTCGACGGCGGCCCGCACCGGTCCGGAGAGGGCGGCCGCCAGGACCAGCGGGACGGACACCTCGCGTTCGGTCGCCTCCTGCCAGGCGAGATGGCGCTCGCCGTCCACCGTCAGCTCGTCCACGGCCTCGGGGCCGTCGGGTCCCGCGCGTTCCAGGCCGCGGTCCACGACGTGCAGGAACCGCACGCGGACCGACACCTGTGTCTGCCCGGCGGGGCGGCCGGAGGCGTCGAGCAGCACCTGGGTGCGCATCCGGTACGGCTCGCCGAGCGCGGTGGCGCAGGAGCGCGGGAAGACCCCGCCGAAGGTCCAGCGTTTGGTGTTCTTCAGCGCGGACCTGCGGTACGGCCAGAGCAGGTAGCCCTCGTAGAGGCAGGTGCGCACGATCTTCTCGACCTTCCCGGCGGGCCCGCCCCAGGGGGGCGCCGAATCCGGGGGCGCTGCCGGTGTCACGTCGTTCATGGTGCTCCGGTGGTCTCAGGGAGTTCTGGAAGTGCCGGAAGGCCCGCCGCTCCCCGGGGCGGTGCCGTCCGCCCGGTCGAGCAGGGCGGCGACGGTCTTGTCCCAGGTGCCCAGCACCTGCCGGGTCCGGTGGGCGTCGAGCCGGTCGTAGGTCTCCCGGGACAGCCGCAGCCAGGGACTGCCGCCGAAGTAGCGGTCCAGCAGGCCGTGCCACAGCCCGGCAGGCAGCCGGTAGGCGGCGCCCTCGGACCAGGAGATCCGGGCCGTGCCCAGCCGGCCGTCGGCGGCCCGGAAGAAGACCGTGCCGCCGAAGAGGAAGTCCAGCGGCACCTCCCCGTCCCGTACGGCGAACAGGTACTTGGTGACGGCCAGTTCGGTGTCGCAGGTGCACGGGAGGGGCAGCTCGGCCACGGTGGTGTCCTCGAACGGGGGCACCACGGTCGTGATCCGGGTCCAGACCAGGGGGCGCAGGGTGGTGCCCCACCGCTCCGGCAGGCCGAACAGCTCGGTCAGGGCCCGCCGCTCCGCTTCGCCGTGGCGGCGGCGGGCCACGTCGATCCGGACGGTGGTCGTCAGGCTGACCGAACGGACGGGCCCGCCGCCGGTCCGGGTGATCCGCAGTCCGAACCGCAGGGTGGGAACCGCGGCGAACCGCTCCGGCTCCGCGCCGGTGACCTCGAAGGACAGGGACGGGACGGCGTGCCGGGCGGACGGGCCGCCCGGCACGGCTCCCGGTGTGGCTGCCGGGGTGCTGCCGGGGCCGGTCACGGCGGGGACAGATTCGGCATCTCGGGCAGGATCGGGTCGCGGCGGCCGGGGCTGACACCGGTCGACCGGCGGGCCGTGGAGCGGCCGTCGGGCAGATGGCCCGGGGACTTCTCGTAGGAGCCCGGTTCGTTGCCCTGCCTGACGCCCCTCACATGGGCCGTCCTGTCGGGCCGCACATCGGGTTTGCCCACGGTGATACCGCTCATGGCGCCTCCTTACGGGTCGCTGATCGGGATGCGGTCGGGGGAGGTGGGGGAGGTGGGGGAGGAAGGCCGGCGGGGAGGGAGCGGAAGAAGTCCCCGATGTGCCGCCACACCTCGGGCCCGCCGTTCAGGCCCTTCCAGTGGGCGCGCACCACGGCCGCCAGGCGGTAGCAGTCGTCCAGGGGGACGATCCAGTGCTCCCGGACCCCCTCTGTCCGGTTGACCAGCAGGGCCTCGACGTCGTCGGCCGGTGCCGCGGGATCCGGGGCGCACGCAGCCAGCCCGCTCTCCACCTCGTGCCAGCGGTGCGGGTCCACGGTGGCGCGCAGCAGCCCCATCGGACTCGGGTAACCGGCCCGGATCTCGCCGGACTCCCCGGCGCGGGTGAAGAACGCCAGGCCGACGGGGACGCCGAGCCCGGCCCACAGCGCGTCGTCGAACACCTCCCCGGCCAGCCGGATCCTGCGCAGCGGCAGCAGCCGGTAGTGCGCCCCGCCCGCCTCCCGGCGGTCGAACAGCAGGGCGCAGGCGCGGCAGGCGCAGGAGACCGCGTCCGCGCGGATGTCCAGCAGATGGCGGTGCTCCGCCGGCACGGGCTGGGAGCACAGGTCGCACCGCTCCCCGCCGGGACCGCCGGGGGTGTCCCGCGGCCCGCTGCGCCCGGCCCGCCGGGCCGGGCGCAGCGCCAGCCGGCGGAGCCGGGGCGCGGGGAAGGGCCCGGGCGACGGGGCACAGGGAGGCACGGAGGCCGGGACCGTCTCCGCCACGGCCGCTCACCCGCCCCGCTCGGCGGTGAGCGCGGGTTTGCGGAAGAGGCTGTCCACCGGGATGAGCGCGGCGGGTGCCGCCACGGGGACGGTCTCGACGTCCGGGTGCCCGATCTCGGGCGCGGCGGCGGACACCGCCTCCCGTACGGCCCGCTCCAGCGCATCGGGCGAGGACTGGGACGAGGACGGACAGCCGCGCCCGCCGGCCCGCAGCCGGATCCGTGCCGCGGTGCCGGAGACCTCCAGCAGCTCCACTTCGCTCCCGCCGAAGGCCGGCCGGCGGCGCAGCGCGTCCAGGGCCCGGCGGATCCGGATCTCCACCGGATCCGGATGCAGGTCGTGCACCAGCAGCAGGTGGCCGACGAGTTCGTCGGCCGCGATCCGGTGCGCCGGTCCGGTGCCGGCGTCCCCCGCACCGTCGCCGTGGTCCGCGCCACCGGCGTCACCGGCGGCGGGAGCGCCGGGGGCGCACCGGCCGAGGTGGTCCATGATCCGGGCGAGGCACTCGCCGTAGATGTCCACCAGCGTCTCGACCGTCTCGGTCGCCCGGGCCGCCGCGGCGCTGTCCGGCAGGGTCTCCAGCCCGGCCAGCAGTTCCTCGGCCCGGGCCACCCGCGCGCGGGCGTACTCGTCGTCCCAGGTCATGGCGGCCGCCCCTACGCGAGTGCGCCGAGGGTCGGCGAGTGGCTCTGGAACAGGGTGCGGCCGCGGCCCAGGTACATGTGCACCCCGCACGGCAGGCACGGGTCGAAGCTGCGCACGGTGCGCATGATGTCGATGCCCTTGAAGTTCTCCGGCCCGTTCTCCTCGAAGATCGGGCAGCCCTGGACGGCGTCCTCGTACGGGCCCGGGGTGCCGTAGAAGTCCCGGGGACTGGCGTTCCAGGGGGTCGGCGGATACGGGTGGTAGTTGGCGATCTTCTTGTCGCGGATCACCAGGTGGTGGGAGAGCGCCCCGCGCACGGCCTCGTGGAAGCCCACGCCGATGCCCTCGTCGGGCACCTCGAAGTCCTCGAAGGTCTTGGTGCGCCCGGCCCGGACCTCCTCCAGCGCCTTGTCCACGAAGTGCAGGGCCATGGCGGCGGCGTAGGCGACGAAGTACATCCGGGCCCGGTTGCGCTCGATGGTGTTGGGGAAGGGCGGGGGCGTCCACTCCAGCCGCGTCTCGGGCATGCCGGGGGTCCTCGGCAGGTCGATTTCGACGCTGTGCCCGGTGGAGCGGACATAGGGGGTGCGCACCTTGCCGGCCAGCGCGGTGGCCCACAGCCGGGCGATCGGACCGCCCCCCGTGTCCAGGGCGAGGAAGTCGTTGGTGCGCCTGTCGTACCAGCGGGGGCTCATCACCCAGCTGTACTTGCCGCCCTCGGTCAGTTCGCGCTTCTGCGGGGCCGGGATGGTGGTCTGGTTCCACGGGTGGCGGGGGTCGACGGGGTTGCCGAGGGGGTCCTTGGCGACGTACGTCTCCTCGCCGGTCCAGTCCTCGTAGTACGAGCTGCCCAGCAGGATCCGCATGCCCAGGTTGATGTCGACCAGGTCGGTGGTGACCAGCTCGTTGTCGACGACGATGCCGGGGGTGACGAACATGGCGTTGCCCCACTCGTTCATCGTCCGGTAGTCGTAGTCGACCACTTCGGGGTCCTGGAAGGCGCCCCAGCAGCCCAGCAGGGTGCGGCGGCGGCCGACCTCCTCGTAGCCGGGCAGCGCCTCGTAGAAGAAGTCGAAGACGTCGTCGTTGAGGGCGACGGCCCGTTTGACGAAGTCCAGGCAGCGCGTCAGCCGCACCAGGTAGTCGGTGAAGACCTGCGGGGTGGCCACCGTGCCGACGCCGCCGGGGTAGAGCGTGGAGGGGTGGACGTGGCGGCCCTCCATCAGGCAGCACATCTCGCGGGTGAGCCGGCTCATGGTGAGGGCTTCCTTGTAGGTGGAGCCCTCGAAGGGGTTGTAGGAGCGCATGATGTCGGCGATCGTCCGCTGGCCGTGCACGTCGCCGCGCGGCGCCGGGGTCCGCTCGGCGCGTTCCAGCACTCCGGGGTTGGTCTCCTTGACCATGCGCTCGCAGTAGTCGACGAAGACCATGTTGTCCTGGAAGATCGTGTGGTCGAACATGTACTCGGCCGCTTCGCCCAGGTTGATGATCCAGTCCGCGAGCGGCGGCGGCTTCACCCCGTAGGCCATGTTCTGGGCGTAGATCGAGCAGACGGCGTGGTTGTCCCCGCAGATGCCGCAGATGCGGCTGGTGATGAAGTGCGAGTCGCGGGGGTCCTTGCCCTTCATGAAGACGCTGTAGCCGCGGAAGAGCGAGGAGGTGCTCCGGCACTCGGCGACCTCCCGGTTGGGGAAGTCGATCTTCGTGTAGATGCCCAGGTTGCCGATGATCCTGGTGATGGGGTCGAACGCCACCTCGGTGAGGGTGCGCTGTTCGACCGGGACGGTCTGGCTCGTCGTCACGGGGCGGTCCTCTCGGGCGTCTTCGGGGGCTTCGGCGTCTCCGGGAAGGCCGGGGCCGTCGTTCTGGCGGGCATCGTCAGCGGCCTGTCCAGCGCGGCTGGTAGCCGGAGGTCAGCTCGGCGCGGTTGTGGCGCCACTTGGGTTCCTGGTTCACGGTCCGGTTGGTGATGGCGCGCAGCGACCGCACCAGCGGTCCGTAGGCGTTGCTCAGGAAGGCGGACGACACGCTGCCGCCGGGGGGCTCGTCCATGAAGGGCATGAACTTGTCCGGGAAGCCGGGCATGGTGCAGGCGATGCAGATGCCGCCGACGTTGGGGCAGCCGCCGATGCCGTCCATCCAGCCCCGCTTGGGGACGTTGCAGTTCACCACCGGGCCCCAGCAGCCGATCTTCACCTGGCACTTGGGGGAGTTGTAGTCCAGCGCGAAGTCGCCCTGCTCGTAGTACGCGGCCCGGTCGCAGCCCTCGTGGACGGTCTTGCCGAACAGCCAGGTCGGCCGCAACTGGTCGTCCAGCGGGATGGGCGGGGCGTGGCCCGCCGCCTGGTGGAGCACCCACAGCAGGGTCTCCATGAAGTTGTCGGGCTGGACGGGGCAGCCGGGTACGTTGACGATCGGCAGTCCGCCGGCGGAGCGGAAGTCCCAGCCCAGGTAGTCGGCCAGACCCATGCAGCCGGTGGGGTTGCCCGCCATGGCGTGGATGCCGCCGTAGGTGGCGCAGGTGCCGATCGCCACCACCGCGTAGGCCCTGTGTGCCAGCCGGTCGATCCACTGGTTGAGGGTGATGGGCTCGCCGGTGTCGGGGTCGTTGCCCAGTGAGGTCCAGTAGCCGTCCCCGTTGATGTTCTCGTTGGGGACGGAGCCCTCGATGACGAGGACGAACGGGCCCAGTTCGTCGTCGGCGGCCCGGTGGAAGGCGCGGGTGAAGCCCTCGCCGGTCTCGTAGGCCAGCACCTTGTTGTGCAGGTGCACCTTCGGGATGCCCGGGATGGCGCCGAGGACGACGTCCTCCAGACTCGGCAGCGTCGCGGCGGTGACCGCGACGGTGTCGCCGTCGCAGCTCATGCCCTCCGAGATCCAGAGGATGTGGACCTCCTCGACGCCGCTGGGGGCCGGTGAGTCGGTGCTCATGGCGTCTTCCTTCCTGGAGCCTTCGGGGTGGGCGGGAGCGGGCCCGGTCCGGGGGCGGCACGGGCGAGGGTCCGCGAGTCCTCGGCAGCCGATCGCTCCAGAAGTCTGGCATTACGTGCAAACAACTACAATTCGGACGCGCGGGGCGGCGAGTGCGTCAGCCGGATGCCCCGGTATGCGGGGCCGGCACACCGCGGACGGGGGCCGGCCGCGGGGCGTGGTACGGCGCCCGGCGGACGGCCGCGGGGGAGCGGGCACCTCGGTCCCCGGCGGCATGGGCCGGACGGGCGAACTCGGTGCCACGCCGCGGCGGCGCCCCCGGCGGACCCGCCGCGGCTGGCTAGCGTGACGCCCCATGCACGAGCTGTCGATCGCCGCCGCCGTCGCCGAGAGCGCACAGGACGCCGCCCGCCGCCACGGCGCCGCCTCGGTGGAGTCGGTGCGGGTGCGGGTCGGTGAACTGTCGGGGGTGGTTCCCGACGCCCTGCGGTTCTCCTTCGAGGTGGTCACCGAGGGCACCGCGCTGGCCGGCGCCGCACTCGTCGTCGAGGAGGTGCCCGCCCGGGCCCGCTGCGGGGACTGCGCCGGGCAGTTCGCCCCGGGCACACCACCGCGGCTGTGGTGCCCCGGCTGCCGGGGCGCGGCGGTGGAGCTGGTGGCCGGACGGGAACTGGAGATCGCCGATGTGACCCTCCCGGGAGGCGACGGCTGCCCCGGGGACCGCCCGGAGCGGCGGGACGCACGGCAGAGGGAGAGCGCGTGATGTGCCGGACCGTCGACCTGAAGCAGGCCGTACTGGCGAAGAACGACCGGCTGGCGGACACGCTGCGCGCGTGGCTGTCCGGCCGCGGGACCGCCGCCGTCAACCTGCTGTCCAGCCCGGGCAGCGGCAAGACCGCCCTGCTGGAGCTCCTGCTGGCGCGGGCCGCCGGGCGCGGTGTGCCGGTCGCCGCGCTCACCGCCGACCTCGCCACCGAGAACGACGCCCGGCGGCTGGCCCGGTCCGGGGCGCCGGTGAAGCAGGTGCTGACCGGCGGGCTGTGCCATCTGGAGGCCGAGCAGCTGCGCGGGCACCTGGCGGGCTGGCTGCCGGACGGCACCCGGGTGCTGTTCGTGGAGAACGTCGGCAACCTGGTCTGCCCCGCCGCCTACGACCTGGGCGAGACCCTGCGGGTGGCGCTGATGTCGGTCACCGAGGGCGAGGACAAGCCGCTCAAGTACCCCACGGCCTTCGGCCTGGCGAACCTGGTCGTCCTCACCAAGACGGACCTCGCCCGGGCCGCGGGCTTCGACGCCGAGGCGTTCGCCGGGAACGTCCGGCAGGTCAACCCGGGCGTGGCGGTGCTGCCCACCTGCGCCCGCACCGGCCGGGGCGCGGACGAGCTCCTGGAGCGGATCCTGGCCGTGTGCGAGGGGGAACCGCCGCACCGGCCGCCGCTGGCGGCCCGGCATCTGGACGAGCACCGGCACGACCACGCGCACCCGTACGACCACGGACACGCGCCGGGCGTCCCGCACCCCGAGACCGGCCCCGGCCCCGGCACCGGAGCCCCTGTCCGGTGACGGCCCCGCAGGACAGCGGCGCGGGCGCCACCGTGACGGCCACCGCCGCCCACCGCGACCAGGTGGCGGCCCCCGGGCCCGGCACGGTCCGCCGCCGGGTCACGGTGGGCGGCACCGTCCAGGGCGTGGGATTCCGCCCCTACGTCCACACCCTGGCCCGCGAACTGGGCCTGACCGGGCATGTGGCCAACACCGCCGGCGGCGTGGTCGCCGAGGTGGAGGGCGGCGCCGACGCGGTGGAGGCGTTCTGCCGCCGCGTCGCGGAGCGGCCCCCGCCCCTGGCCGTGGTCTCCTCGGTGACCTGCGAGACCGTGCCACCCCTGGGCACCGCGCGGCCGGAGGCGGAGTTCACCATCCGGCCCTCGCAGTGCGGCGAGGGCCGTACCCGGATCCCGCCCGACACCGCCACCTGCGCGGACTGCCTGCGCGAGCTGGCCGACCCGGCCGACCGCCGCCACCGTCACCCGTTCATCACCTGCACCCACTGCGGCCCGCGGTTCACCATCGCCACCGCGCTGCCCTACGACCGGGCCGCCACCACCATGGCCGCCTTCCCCCTCTGCCCGGCCTGCGCCCGCGAGTACGCCGACCCCGCCGACCGCCGCTTCCACGCCCAGCCCGTCGCCTGCCACGACTGCGGCCCCCGGCTGCGGCTGACCCCCGCCGGCAGCACCTCCGGCTCGCCCGGCACCCCGGGCGGGCCCGCGGCCGAGGGCGCGGCGGCACTCGCCGCCGTCCGCCGGCTGCTGGCCGACGGCGCGGTCGTGGCCGTCAAGGGCCTCGGCGGCTACCACCTGGCCTGCGACGCCACGAACCCCGCCGCCGTCGCCGCCCTGCGCGAGCGCAAGGCGCGCGGGACGAAGCCCCTCGCGGTGATGTGCCCCGACCCCGGCACCGCCGCCCGCCTCGCCCGCCTCAACGCCGCCGAGCGCCGCGTCCTCACCGGCCGCCGCCGCCCCATCGTGCTGCTGCGCCGCCGCACCGACCACGGGCCGGGCCCGCTGGCCCCCGGGGTCTGCGACGGCAGCCCCGACGTGGGAGTGCTGCTGCCCTACACCCCGCTGCACCGGCTGCTCCTCGGCCTGCCCGGGGACGCCCCCGGACCGGCGGTGCTGGTGATGACCAGCGGCAACCGCTCCGGCGAGCCCATCGTGACCGACGACCGCGAGGCACTGGACCGGCTGGCCGGCATCGCCGACGCCTGGCTGTGGCACGACCGGCCCATCGCCTTCCCCTGCGACGACTCCGTGGTGCGCGTCCGCCCGGACGGCGGCGAGGTCGTGCTCCGCCGCTCCCGCGGGTACGTCCCCGAGCCGGTCGAACTGCCCGTGCCCCTGCTGCCCGCGCTGGCGGCCGGCGGAGACCTGAAGAACGCGCTGTGCCTGGGCGAGGGCCGAACCGCCTGGTTCGCCCCGCACCTGGGGGACCTGGACGACCCGGCCGCCCTGCGGGCCCTGGACGGCGCCGAGCGGCGGATGCGGGCGCTGACCGGGGTCGACCCGAAGGTGCTGGCCGCCGACCGCCACCCCGGCTACCGGTCCACACGCTGGGCCCGCGCCCGCGCCGCCGGCGGACCACCGCCGCGCCTGGTCCAGCACCACCACGCCCACATCGCCTCCGCCATGGCCGAGAACGGGCTGGACGGCGGTGCCCCCGTCATCGGCGTCGCCTTCGACGGCACCGGCCACGGCGACGACGGCGCCGTCTGGGGCGGCGAGGTGCTGCTGGCCGACTACGCCCGCCACCGCCGGCTGGCCCACCTGGCGTACGTACCGCTGCCCGGCGGCGACGCCGGCGTCGGCAACCCCTGCCGGATGGCACTGTCCCAGCTGCGCTCCGCCGGTCTGCCCTGGGATGCGGACCTGCCGTGCACGGCCGCCTGCCCGCCCGAGGAGCGCCGGGTCCTCGCCCGGCAGCTGGAGCGCGGCCTGGCCTGCGTACCGACCTCCAGCATGGGACGGCTGTTCGACGCCATGGCCTCCCTGGTGGGCCTGTGCCACCGGGCCGGCCACGAGGCGCAGGCCGCCGTCGCCCTGGAGGCCGCCGCCGCCCGCGTCTGGGCGGACGGCGGCCCCGGCTACTCCTTCGCGCTGCGCCCCGCACCCGGCGGCGACGGACTCCCGGCACTGCTCGACCCGGCCCCCGTCCTGCGCGCCGCCGTCGCCGACCTGCGCTCCGGCACCCCGCCCCCGGTGATCGCCGCCCGCTTCCACCGGGCCGTGGCGAAAGCGGTGGAGGCGGCCTGCCGGCTGGCGCGCCGGCGGACCGGCACGACCCTCGCCGCCCTGACCGGCGGGGTGTTCGCCAACGCGCTGCTGGACCAGGAGTGCGAACGGCGGCTGCGCGCGGCCGGGTTCACGGTGCTGCGGCACCACCGGGTGCCGCCCGGGGACGGCGGACTGGCCCTCGGGCAGCTCCTGGTGGCGGCCCGCGCCGGCTCCCCGTGACCCGGCGGCGGAACCGACCCCACCCACAACACCCACGACGACGGACGGAGAACACGTATGTGCCTGGCGGTGCCCGGCAGGGTGACCGGGATCGAGGAACGGGACGGCACGCGCATGGCGCGGGTCGACTTCGGCGGCGTGGAGAAGGACGTGTGCCTCGCCTACCTGCCCGAGGTGGAGACGGGCGAGTACGTGATCGTCCACGTGGGCTTCGCGCTCCAGCGGCTGGACGAGGAGTCGGCCCGGGCCTCGCTGGAGCTGTTCGAACAACTCGGACTCCTGGACGAGGAGTTCGGCGACGCCTGGGAGCGCGCGGCGGCCGAGGCCGGGGCGGAGGACCGGCCGGAGCCCGCCGCCGCACCGGCGGTACAGGAGGGCAACCGGTGAAGTACATCGACGAGTTCAACGACCCCGCGCTGGCACGGCGGCTCCTGGAGGACATCCACGCCACCGTCACCCGGCCCTGGACCATGATGGAGGTCTGCGGCGGCCAGACCCACTCGATCATCCGCCACGGCATCGACCAGCTGCTGCCCGAGACCGTCGAGCTCATCCACGGCCCCGGCTGCCCGGTCTGCGTGACACCCCTGGAGATGATCGACAAGGCGCTGGAGATCGCCTCCCGCCCCGGGGTGGTCTTCTGCTCCTTCGGTGACATGCTCCGGGTGCCCGGCAGCGAACGCGACCTGTTCCGCGTCAAGGGCGCCGGAGGCGACGTACGGGTGGTCTACTCGCCGCTGGACGCCCTGGACATCGCCCGGCGGCACCCGGAGAAGGAGGTGGTCTTCTTCGGTGTCGGCTTCGAGACCACCGCGCCCGCCAACGCGATGGCCGTCCACGAGGCGCGGCGGCGCGGCATCCGCAACTTCAGCGTGCTCGTCTCGCACGTGCGCGTGCCGCCCGCCATCGAGGCGATCATGAACGCGCCGCACTGCCGGGTCCAGGCGTTCCTGGCCGCCGGCCACGTGTGCAGCGTGATGGGAACCGCCGAGTACCCCGCCCTGGCCGAGCGCCACAAGGTCCCCGTGGTGGTCACCGGCTTCGAACCGCTGGACATCCTGGAGGGCGTACGCCGCGCCGTCCACCAGCTCGAACGCGGTGAGCACCGGGTGGAGAACGCCTACCCCCGCGCGGTGCGGGAGGCCGGCAACCCCGCCGCCCGGCGGATGCTCCAGGAGGTCTTCGAGGTCACCGACCGGGCCTGGCGCGGCATCGGGGTGATCCCCGGCAGCGGCTGGCGGCTGGCGGGGGCGTTCCGCGAGTACGACGCCGAACACCGCTTCTCCGTCACGGAGCTGACGGCCCGGGAGTCCGAGGTGTGCCGCAGCGGCGAGGTGCTCCAGGGCCTGATCAAACCCAACGAGTGCGCCGCCTTCGGCACCACCTGCACCCCGCGCACCCCGCTGGGCGCCACCATGGTCTCCAGCGAAGGCGCCTGCGCCGCCTACCACCTCTACCGGCGCCTGGACCGCCCGGCGGGAACGACGGCCGGGAGCACCGCCGGGGACACGGCGAAGGAGGCGACCTCCGTTGGCTGACGGCACCGACCCCTACACCGACCCGTACACCGGTCCCTGCGCGCCGGCGTCGGCCGGCGACCCCGCGCCGGCGGACCCGGCGAACTGGTCCTGTCCCGCCCCGCTGCGCGACCACCCGGTCGTCGTCATGGGACACGGCGGGGGAGGGGCGCTCTCCGCCGAACTGGTGGAGCACCTCCTCGTCCCCGCCTACGGCAACGAGACGCTGGCCGCGCTCGGCGACTGCGCCCAGGTGTCACTGGGCGGTGCCCGGCTGGCGATGTCCACCGACTCCTACGTGGTGCGGCCGGTGTTCTTCCCCGGCGGGAGCATCGGCGATCTGGCGGTCAACGGCACGGTCAACGACCTGGCCATGAGCGGCGCGCGGGCCGCCTTCCTGTCGTGCGCGCTCATCGTCGAGGAGGGCACCGACATGGCGGTCCTGCGCCGCGTGGCACAGGCGATCGGCACCGCCGCGGCGGCCGCGGACGTCGCGGTCGTCACCGGCGACACCAAGGTGGTCGACGCCGGCCACGGCGACGGCGTCTACGTCAACACCGCCGGGATCGGACTGGTCCCCGAGGGCGTCGACATCCGCCCGCAGCGTGCCGCGCCCGGCGACGCGGTGATCGTCAGCGGGCCCCTCGGGCTGCACGGGGTGGCCGTCATGAGCGTCCGCGAGGGCCTGGAGTTCGGGGTGGAGATCTGCAGCGACACCGCTCCCCTGGGCGGCCTGGTGCAGGCGATGCTGGCGGTCACCCCGGACATCCACGCGCTGCGCGACCCCACCCGCGGCGGACTGGGCGCCGCGCTGAACGAGATCGCCGCCGCCTCCGGCACCGGCGTCGTCCTCGCCGAACGCGACCTGCCCGTGCCCGAGGCGGTGGCGAACGCCTGCGGATTCCTCGGCCTGGACCCGCTGTACGTGGCCAACGAGGGACTGCTGGTGGCCTTTGTCCCCCGGCAGCACGCCGACGCCGTCCTCGCCGCGATGCGCGCCCACCCGCACGGCGCCGGCGCCGCCGTGATCGGGGAGTGCGTGGCGGACCACCCGGGGACGGTGGTGGCCCGCACCGGGCTGGGCGGCACCCGGGTGGTGGACCTGCCGCTGGGCGAGCAGCTGCCCCGCATCTGCTGACCCCCGCCCGGCACCCCACCGGCCCGGCCGGCCCGGCCGCCCCCGATGGCGCCGACCGGGCCGGCCGGGCCGGAAACGGGCACTCCCGCACCCCGGACGGGCATGTCCCGGCAGGTGTCCGGACACGTTCGCCGGTCCCGCGGAGGAGCCGGCGGGCAAGCGGTATCTTCCCGGGCGGGGACCTGTCCCCGGCACCACCGGCGGCACAGCGGGGCGAGGATCCACCGGGCCCCGCGGGGCGCCGTCCGCGGCCCGGCCGCTCCCGCACACCGACGACCGCTTCCCCCGCCGACGAGGTGCCTGTTGAGAATCGAGATCCTGGGCCGGCCGAAGGTCATCACGGACGACGGCGCGGTCCTGCCGGTGACGGGGACGAAACCGGCACTGCTGGCGGCGCTGCTGGTGTTATGGGAGGGCAGGCCGGTCGGAACCCCTCTGATCAGGGAGTTCCTGTGGGGAGACGGCGCACCGGCCTCCGGTGCGGCCAACATCCAGACCTATGTGTGGCGGATCCGCCGGATCCTGCGGAGGGCCACCCCCGGCGGTGACGCCCGGCTGGCGTACGAGTCGGGCGCCTACCGCCTCGGTCTGGCCCCCGGGGAGTGTGACTTCCTGGAGGTCGTGGATCTGCGGGCCGCCGCCGCCCGGGCACTGTGCGAGGAGGACCTGGTGAGGGCCCTCGAGCTGTTCCACGCGGCCCTGCGGCTCTGGCGGGGGGACCCCCTCCCGGCGGCGGGGGCGTCCTCCTCCCTGACGCTGCTCGGCGAGTCGCGGCGGACGGCGGAGATACGCCTCACGCTCCACGAGGGGCGGCTCGCGACCGCCCTGGCCCTGGGCAGGCACCAGGGCACCGTCGTGGAACTGCGCGGACTGCTCGCCGAGCATCCGCTGCGGGAGCGCCTCCACCAGCTGCTGATGTGCGCGCTGTGCCTGGAGGGTGATCCCGGCGCCGCCCTCCGGGCCTACCGGGACATGAGCCTGCGGCTCCGCGCCGAGCGGGGCGCCGGCCCCGGGGAGGGGCTGCGCCGCGCGCACCGGTCGCTCCTGGCGGACGGGAGCGTCTGCCCGCGCGAGACCCTGCGGGCCGTCGTCCCGCAGCGCTCGGCCCCCGGGCTCCGGCCGCTGCCGACGGGCCGGTGACCACCCGGCACCGCGGCGCCGGCCCGGCGGCCGGGAACAGGGGGCAGGGTGACAGGGGCCGGTGACGTCCCGGCGCTCATCCGCTCTTCCCGGCTCCGGCCGCCGGGCCGGGCCGGCCGATCGCCGCCGCCAGCAGGGCCGCCACCGCGCACAGCAGGGCGGAGCCGAACCAGACGAGGTCGTAGGAGCCGAGGGAGTCCCGCAGCAGGCCGCCGGCGAAGGCCATCAGCCCGGCGCCCACCTGGTGGAAGGCGAGTGTCCAGCCGAACACGATCGCGCCGCTCCGCTCCCCGTAGACCTCCCGGACGGCCGAGAGCGCGATCGTCGGCGGCACGGTGGCCACGTCGAGCAGCCCGAAGAAGACGACGAAGGCGATCAGGGGCCAGTGGGCCTCCGGCCCGAGCAGGTACGGCAGGCACACCAGCGAGAGCGCGCGCATCCCGTAGTAGCACGAGAGCAGCAGCCGGGGGTCGTGGCGGTCGGTGAGCCAGCCGGACAGGACCGTGCCCGCCACGTTGAAGACGCCGATGAGCGAGAGCAGCCCGGCCGCGACCGTGGTCGGCATGCCGTGGTCGTGCGCCGCGGGTACGAAGCCGGTCCACATGACGCCGTTGGTCGACGCGCCGCAGATGGCGAAGGTGCCCGCGAGCAGCCAGAACGTACGGGTCCGGGCCGCCGCGCGCAGCACCGCCACCGCGTGCCGGGCGGCGCCCGGGACCGGAGCCGGCGGGGGGACGGGCCGGCCGCTCCCGTAGGGCCGCAGGCCGAGGTCGGCCGGATGGTCGCGCAGCAGCAGCCAGGCGAGCGGGACGAGGGCCAGGGCGGCCAGCGCCACCGTCACCGTGACCGGACGCCACTGGTACCGGTCGATGCCCCGGGAGAGCAGCGGCAGGAAGGCGAACTGCCCGAAGACGCCCGCCGCCGTCAGGATGCCGGTGACCAGGCCGCGCCGCGCGCCGAACCAGCGCTGGACCACGACCGCCGCGAAGCCCATCGCGACGGAACCGCAGCCCAGACCGACCAGGAGCCCCCAGTAGAGCGTCAGCTGCCAGGGCTGGGTCATGACCGCCGTCAGCGCCGCGCCGGCGCCGACGGCGACAAGGGCGCCCGCGGCCACCCGGCGGAGCCCGAACCGGTCCATCAGGGCCGTGGCGAAGGGCGCGACCAGCCCGGTGACGGCCATGTTCACCCACACGGCGAACCCGATCGAGCCGCGCGACCAGCCGAGGTCCCGGTGCAGCGGGGTGACCAGCAGACCGGGCATGGTGCTGAAGGCGCCCGCGGCCATGACGGTCAGCGCGGCCGCGGCGGCGATCCACCAGGCCCGGTGCACCCGCCCGCCGCGGGTGGCGGACGGAGTCGTGATCGTCTGTGTCATACGCCCATGCTGTTCGGCCGCTCCCGCGCCGACGAGTGGCCGGATGGACGACATGTGAAAGGATCTGGCCATGGACATCTTCACGGGAACCGGGCGGCACCGGGTGGCGGTCCTGGTCCGCCACGGTCTGCTGCCGATGGAACTGGGCCTGGTCCACCAGCTGTTCGGCGCGGCCGCCGGAGCCGACGGCGCACCGCTGTACGAGGTCGTCACCTGCGCGCCCGAGCCGGGAGAAGTCCGCACCACCGCGGACTTCTCCGTGTACGTGGCGCACGGTCCGCATGCTCTGGCGGAGGCCGACACGGTGCTCGTCCCGGCCGCGCACGGGACGGAGGGGGACGAGGACGGTCAGGTGGGGGAGGGACGGCTGCCGGCCCCGCTCGCCGACGCCCTCGCGCGCGTCCGGCCGGGCGCCCGGATCGCCTCGGTCTGCACCGGCGCCTTCGTGCTCGCGGCCGCCGGGCTGCTCGACGGCCGCCGGGCCACCACCCACTGGAAGTCGGCCGAGCGCTTCCGGCGGGTGTATCCGGCGGTCCGGCTCGACCCGGACGTCCTCTACACCGACGAGGGCGAGGTGCTCACCTCCGCCGGGGAGGCGGCCGGGATCGACCTGTGCCTGCACATGATCCGCCGCGACCACGGCGCGGCCGTCGCCAACGCGGTGGCCCGCACCACGGTCGTACCGCCGCACCGCGACGGGGGGCAGGCCCAGTACATCCCGCGCCCCGTGCCCGAGCCGCGGCGGTCCTCCACCGGCGCCGCCCGCGCCTGGGCGCTGGAGAACCTCGGCCGCCCCGTCACCCTGGAGGAGCTGGCCGCCCGGGAGTCCACGAGCGTGCGCAGCTTCACCCGCCGCTTCCGGGAGGAGACGGGCGTCACCGCCGGGCAGTGGCTCGTCCAGCAGCGCATCGTACGCGCCCGCCAGCTGCTGGAGGAGACCGATCTGTCCGTCGACCAAGTCGCCGCCGAGGCGGGTTTCGGCACGGCGGTCTCGCTCCGCCGGCACATGCAGCAGGCGCTCGGTGTGACGCCCACCGCCTACCGCGCCACCTTCCGGGGTCCGGCGGCGGGCCCGTCCTGACGGCGGCGCCTCCGGCTCACCGGCCGCCGGTGGATCGTCCTCGCCGCTGAAGCGCCGGTACGCCGCGCCGCGGCTCATCCCCGCGGCGGCTCCCGGAGCACGCGGGGCGAGGGCGTCGAGTCCGTCCTTCCCCGGCGGCTCCCCGGCTGTGCCCGGCAGTGCCCCGCGGGTCCGCGCGGCCCGGCCGTCCGGTGCCGTGGGTCCGTTCTTCCGGAGAGATTTGTTGACAACGTCAACTCTGCATCCCTAGGATTGTTGACAACGTCAACTCACCTTCGAGAGGAGCCGGCCATGGCGCCGAGCCCCGTGTCCGTCACCGTCCGCGAAACCGCCTCCGTCGAACCGCCGGCGGCCTTCCCCGTCGCGGTCGGGGTCGAACTCCCGCTGATCTTCACCGGCTTCGGCCCGCTGCCGGCCGTCACCGCCGTCCGGGACCAGACCGGGCCGTGGGACCGGGTGGGGGTCAGCCGCAGGCCCGTACTCTCCGACGGCAGCGTCGTCCACGAGCGGATCACCGACCACCAGCCGCCGTCCTTCTTCGGCTACGAGGTGAGCGGGTTCACCGGCCTGCTGGGCTGGGCCGTCCACGGCGCCCGGGGTGAGTGGCGCCTCGCCCCGGGCGCCGGGGGCGGGACCGCGATCGAGTGGACGTACGCGTTCCGTCCGCGCCGGTTCCGCCGCGCTCCCGTCCGGCTGGCGGTGGCCCCGCTGTGGCGGGCGTACATGCGCCGGGCGCTCGCGGCGACCGTTCGCGAGATGCACGCCCGGGCCGGCCGCGCTCCCGCCGGGCGGTGACCGGGACCGTCCGGTACGGGCGGTGAGGACGGACGGCACCGGGCGGCGGGACCTTCGGCCCTCCTGCGATCGATCACCCGGCGGGAAAGCTGGACGTGCCACGACGGCAGGAGGAGACCATGAACCGATCGCAGACGCGTCCCGTCCCCCCGGTCCGGGTGGAGACCCGTGGTGACGTGCCCGGCGGCACGGCGGAGTACGCCCGCGCCAAGGTGCTGGCGGTCCTGGGCAAGATCAGGGAGCCGGTCCTGGACACCCGGGTGAAGCTGAGCCTGGCACCGGGCACCTCCGTCCGGCAGCCGGCGGTCGCCCAGGTGAACGTCGACGTCAACGGGCACCTGGTGCGGGCCCAGGTCGCCGCGGACACCATGCCCGAGGCGATCGACCTGCTGCGGGACCGGCTGGCGGGCCGGCTGGCCCGGGTGTGCGACCACGGCAGGCCGCACCGCGGCCGGGCGCCGTACGGCCGGCCGCGCCCGGTGACCGGACGCCGGATCGTGCGCCACCGGTCCTTCGGCCCTCCCGGCCTGACACCGGCGGAGGCCGTGGAGGAGCTGGAGGCCCTGGAGTACGACTTCCACCTGTTCACCGACGCGGTCTCGGGTGTCGACAGCGTGGTCTACCGGACCGCCGCCGGCGGCTACCGGCTGGCCCGGGCCCGCGGGGACCTGCCGGTGCCGCTGCCGGCCGACCACCCGCCGGGTGTGGCGCTGGAGGTCAGCGGGACCCCGGCACCCCGCATGGGCGTGGAGGAGGCGGCCTGGCGGCTGGAGGCGACCGGACTGCCGTTCGTGTTCTTCGTCGACACCGCCACCGGGCGCGGCAATCTGCTCCACCACCGCCACGACGGCGACTACGGGCTGATCACCCCGGCGGCCTGAGGAGGGGGCCGCCCGCCCGGCCGGACCCTCGGTCCGGCCGGGCGGGCGGTGGCGCGCCCGCGGCTGTCCGCCCGGCGCTCCGTTCCCCGCGCGAGTGCGTCATCCGGCGGGGGTCAGCACTGCTTCCAGACGATGTCGAAGGAACTGCCCGCGGTGCTCGTCGAGCGCATCGCCATGAAGCTGACCGCGTCCTTCGACGAGGATCCGCTGTACACCCGCAGTTCGGTGTTGATGTTGAGGTTCCGCCGCTGGCCGCACGGAGCCCAGACGAGCTCGTCGCTCCCCAGCGAGTCCGTGGTGCTCCAGGAGCTCCGGTACGGACCGTCGAACTCCTGGGAGGTGGTCACGGTCCCGGCGCTGCCCTGGATGTAGTAGGTCGTCTGCTGGAGGGCGCTGGCCCCCGGCTGCAGATAGGCGTAACCGCGGTTCTGCACGCCGGAGATGGCGTAGGTGTAGCCCGCGGGGACCGCGATCTCCAGGTTGATCTGGCAGTTCTTCCGGAACTCGGTGGGCGTGGCGACCGGGCCCACCTGGACGAGGTAGTCGTCGTAGGTCACGGTGAAGGAGTCCCGGCCCGAGACCGTGACCCCGGCCGTCCCGGCCGGGCACCCCGAGCCGTTGACGGTCGCGACCTCGATCGCCGCGCCCGCGGGCGGCGCCGTGGTCTCGGCGGGGGCGGCCTGGGGGGACAGAAGCGAGGCGGATAACGCCGCGACGGTTCCGCCGGCGGCAAGAACACCGAGCATGGGGTCTCCAATCGGTCGTACGGGTGTGGCGGAGGACCCCGCGCCGTACCGGGGACGCGCTCGGACACGGTGTGCCGGCTCTTCCCGACTCCGCTGGACCACGGCCTTCCCGGAGCCCGGCCGTACGCCGGCTCGCTCGCGGAGAGCACATCCGGAACCGCGTCGCCTCGGGGGAAGGACGCCGTTCCGCGAAGGTGCGGCTGGCGGGGTGGTGATGCGACTCTGCGTGAAGGCCGTTGCACTGTCCGGTGCGGGCCGGCCTTCGGACCCTTGCTGTGGGAGCGCTCCCAGTGTAGGGACGGGTGCCTTGCCCCGACAGGCGTAAACCGGCCTCCCCGGTCCGGGCGGTGACCGGGGGAGAAGGACCACCGGAAGGGGGCGGAGCGCCGGCGGCGGGTGCTTCATCACCCGTTGTGCGGAGGCGGGCTTCCGGACACGGCCGGCCTCCCGTGTGCCGGGCACATGCGCGATGGCTTGAAATGGACGGCGATCCTCCGCGGCTTCTTCGGGAACGGGGCGGTGGGGTCGAGGCCTTGCGGACCGCCCGGGGAGCCGGGGCGTGCGCGCACCAGCGTAGCCGGGAGTGCCGTGCCCCGGGCCGGACGCGGCATCCGTGTAGCCCGCCGGGCACGGCGCCGGTGCCGCGGCGGTGCGAACCGGACGCACCCCGCGCGGGACCTCCGCCGGTACGCGTGCGAGGCCGCCGTCACCGGCCCGCGGTACGCCTCCCGGCCGGGACGGCTCGCCCGCTCACCGTCCTGTTCCGTCCGCCGCTGCCGTCCCGTCCGCCTCCGGCCCCTCCGGGCCGAGCCGGTGCAGGCGTTCCCGGACCTCCTCGGTGTCGGGGTGGTCGAATCCCTCCAGGATGTCCAGGGCCCGCCGCCAGGCCGAACGGGCCGCCCGCCGGTCTCCCGCCGCCTGCCGGGTGTCCCCGATGTGGACGAGGGTGTCGGCCTGCAGATAACGGTCGCCCAGGTCGAGGTAGAGGCGCAGCGCGTGGTCGAAGCAGCCGAGGGCCTCCTCGTACCTCCCCAGATGGTGCAGCGCGTAGCCGAGGCTGTCCTGCGCGGCGGCCTCCCCGTTGCGGTCGCCCGTCTCCCGGTGCAGCGCGACCGCCCGCGCGCACTGCTCCAGCGCCTCCTGGTGCTCGCCGAGCAGGATGTGGGTCCAGCCGATCTCGTTGAGGACGCTGGCCCGGCCGCTGCGGTAGCCGGCCCCGCGGTACAGCTCGAGGGCCCGCCGGTAGTGCTCCAGCGCGTCCTGGTGGCGCTTGTCGCGGTTGGCCGCGAAGGCCAGCAGACGGTGCGTCCGGGCCTGTCCGAACGGTTCGCCGAGCCCGGCGAAAGCCTCCAGCGCCGCGTGCAGGTGCCGGGCGGCGTCCTGCCCCCGCTCCAGGCGCATGCAGGCGAAGCCCAGCGCGCGTTCGGCGTACGCCGCCCCGAGCCGGTCCCCGGCACCGCGGGCGGCGTCCAGCGCGGCGCGCTGGACGGTGTGCTGGGCATGCCAGTGGCCCAGCCGGTCCAGGAACAGGTCGAGGGTGAAGGCGAGCTGCCAGGACTGCGCGGGGAACCCGGTGGCGGCGGCCCGGGAGACGGTGGTGACCAGCACCTGCCGTTCGGCCTCCAGCCAGGCCATGGCCTGTCGCCGGCCGCCGAACACCTCGGGCACGGCCCCGGAGACCGGCTCGGGCAGCTCGATCGTGTCGCGCTGCGGATGGAACAGCGCCAGTACGCCGTACGCGGTGTGCAGGTAGTGGTCGAACATGCGGCGCAGCGCCGCCCGCCGCTCGGCCCCGCTGTCGGCCCCGTCCAGCAGTTCGGCGGCGTAGACGCGCAGCAGGTCGTGGCAGCTGTAGCGGCCCGGTGCGCGCTGGACCAGCAGATGGGCATCGGTCAGCGCCGCCAGTGGTGCCCGGACCCGGCGCGGTTCGAGCCCCGCCAGGGCGGCCGCCGCGGAGACGGAGATCTCCGGACCGGGGTGCAGCGCCAGCAGCCGGAAGAGCCGGGCCGCGTCGGGCGGCAGCGCGCGGTAGGACCAGGAGAAGACCGCCCGGGCGTCGACGGCCGCCTCGCCGCCGGCGAACGCGTCCAGACCGCCGTGGCCCTCCCGCAGCTCCTCGGCGATGGCGCGCAGCCCGAAGTGCGGATGGGTGGCGGCCCGGGCGGCCACGACGGCCAGCGCCAGCGGCAGCCGCGCGCACCGCCGGACGATCTCCCGCACCGCCTCCGGTTCGGCCGCCGTCCGCTCCCGCCCGATCCGGCGGGCCAGAAGCTGCTCGGCCTCCTCGTCGGAGAGCAGGTCCAGGGGCACCGGATGCGCGCCCTCGGCCGCGACCAGACCCGCCAGCTGGTCGCGGCTGGTGACGATGACCAGGCAGCCGGCCGTGCCCGGCAGCAGGGGCCGGACCTGCCGGGAGTCCCGGGCGTTGTCCAGGACGATCAGCACCCTGCGGTCGGCCAGCAGGCTGCGGTAGAGCGCGGTCTGCCCGGCGGCGTCGGCGGGGAGGCGCTGCGGGGGGACCCCGAGGGCGACGAGGAAGGCGCGGACGGCCTCGGCGGGGTCCAGCGCGGCGCCGCCGGGATCGAAACCCCGGAGGTTGACGTAGAGCTGCCCGTCGGGGAAGCGGTCCGCGATCCGGTGGGCGAAGTACACGGCCAGTGTCGTCTTGCCGATGCCGGCCATCCCGCCGATGGCGCTGATGACCACGGTGGACGGCTCCCGGCCCGCCGGGAGCAGCGCGTGGACCCGGGCCAGCTCGGCCTCCCGTCCCGCGAACGTGGTGAGCGCGGCGGGCAGCTGGCAGGGGCGCGCCGCACCGGCCGTCCCGGCGCGGCCGTCCGCGGCCGGCCCTTCGCCGGCCGGCCGGGCCGTACCGCCGGTGTGCCCGGTACCCGTACCGCCGGCCGGGACGGTGCCGTCCGGCGCCCGGGAGGCGGCCAGCAGCCCGGCATGCGTACGGCGCAGCGCGGGGCCCGGCTCGGCGCCGAGCTCGGCGGCCAGGACGCGCCGGATGTCCTGGTAGCTCTCCAGCGCCTCCGCCCGCCGTCCGCAGCGGTACAGGGCCAGCATCAGCAGCTCCCGCAGCCCCTCCCGCAGCGGATGGTCGGCGCACAGCGCCCGCAGCCGGGCCACCAGTTCGTGGTGGCGGCCCAGTTCCAGACCGACCTCGAGCGAGGTCTCCAGCACCGCCAGGCGCCGCTCGTCGAGGCGGGCGCGCTCGGCGTGGGCCAGCGGTCCGGGTATTCCCGCCAGCGGGGTACCCGGCCAGGACTCCAGGGCCCGGCGCAGCAGCTCCCCGGCCCCGGCCGGGTCGCCCTCGGAACGCAGCCGCCGGGCGCGTGCCACCCGCTGCTCGAACACCTCCAGGTCCACGGCGGAGGGCGGGACGTCCAGCACGTAACCGGCGGGGGTGGAGACCAGCAGCACCGCGGGCCGCCCGGCGGGCCGGCGCGGTTCCAGCGCCGTGCGCAACCGGGACAGGTACGACCGCACAGTCGCGGCCGCGCCCGGCGGCGGGCGGTGGCCCCACAGCGCGTCCGCCAGTTTCCCGGCGGTGACCGGGCGTCCCCGCCGCAGCAGCAGCGCGGCCAGTACCGCCCGCTGCTGGGGCGGGCCGAGTTCGAGCTCCGCACCGCCGCGCCACGCCCGCACCGGCCCCAGAAGACGAAACGTCACTTCGTCGGCGCTGTGTGCCTCCACCCGCCGGACCCTAGCGGCTCCCGGTGCCCGCCGCCGGGGCTCTTTTTGCGACATGTCGTCGCGAGGCTGGCCGATTACCGCCGTTCCGGGCAACCATGACGCCCGGTCAGGTGTCCCACCGTATACAGCCGTACACGAACGATCACGGGGGGCAGGACATGCGACTGTTGAGAACGGCGGCCGCGGTGCTCGCGCTGGCGAGCGCCACAGTGGCGGGCACGGCCGGGACGGCCTGGGCCGCGGACGGCCGGGCGGCGGCATCCGCCCAGGTCTGCTCGACCGCCTGGGGCAGCGGCCTGAAGTCGGCCGGCCACTCGCAGACCGAGCCGCTGAAGAACATCAGGACCGGTGCGCACGAGTGCTACGACCGCATGGTCTTCGACGTCACCGGCACCACGGAGCAACTCGGCTACCACGTCGGCTATGTCGACGTCCTCCACCAGGACGGCTCAGGCAAGCCGATCCCGGTCAAGGGCGGCGCCATCCTGCAGATCTACCTGACCGCGCCCAGCTACGACCCGCAGACGGGCGCGGCCGTCTACGCGGGGACGGCCGGGCAGCCGCTCCCGGGGGTGGACATCACCGGGTACCAAACGTTCCGGGACACCAGGTTCGGAGCCAGCTTCGAGGGACAGACCCAGGTGGGCCTGGGCGTACGCGCCAGGCTGCCGTTCCGGGTCTTCCAGACCGGCGACCGCCTGGTCGTGGACGTCGCGCACACCTGGTGACCCTCCACGGCCCGCGGGGGATCTCCGGCTGAGCGCCCGCTCCGCCCGGCACACGCGCCCCGTCCACCGCGCCGTTGTGCGGCACGCGGGGCGCGTGTGCCGTTCCCGCCGCGGTCAGGGATGCATCCGGGCGCCCTTGAGGACCTTGTCGACGGCGTTGCGCGGCCCGTACACCGCGAGGCCCACCAGGTCGAGCAGGTCCGCCGGAACCGCCCGCACCGCCGCCCGGTTGTCCTCGTCGTTGCCGGTGGAGAACAAATCCGAGGTGAAGACGGACAGCGGCAGGCGGCGGCCGAGGGCACGGGTGTGCGCGGACCCCAGCACCTCCTTCGTGCCCTCGAGGACGAGCACGGGCTGCCGGAACATCGGCAGATAGGCGGTGCCGTCGGCGTCGGCGTACGGCTCGCCCACCACCTCGGGGCACCCCGTTCCGAGCCCGCTGACCAGGAACGCGGTCACGTTGAGGCGCTGCCAGACGGCGAGGTCGTCGCGGAGGAGTACGGCGATCTTGGTGTCGAAGCGGACGGCGGGCGGGGCCGGGGCGCCGTCCCCGGTGCCCGTACCGCCGGTCCTCCCGTGCTGAGTTTCCATGTCCCGCAGCCTCCCGCGCCCGGCACGGCGCGGTCTTGTACGTTCCTTGCATGGCCGAGATCCATGCCTGGCGCCCGTCCGTGGCGGGTGTCGCGGAGGTCTTCCACGCGCACTTCACCGACCACGCCTACCCGATGCACGTGCACGGCACCTGGACCCTGCTGATCGTGGACGACGGAGTGGTCCGCTACGACCTGGACCGGCACGAGCACGGCGCCCCCGGCGGCATCGTCACCCTGCTCCCGCCGCACGTCCCCCACAACGGTACGGCCGCCACCGCGCACGGCTTCCGCAAACGCGTCGTCTACCTGGACGGGGACCGGCTCGACGAGCGTCTGATCGGCACGGCGGTGGACCGGCCCGAACTGCGCGACCCGCTGCTGCGACGCCGCGTGCACGGCCTGCACACCGCGCTGGCGCTGCCCGGTGAGGAACTGGAGGCGGAGAGCAGGCTGGTGCTGATCTGCGAGCGGCTGGAGGGCCATCTGCGCCGGACGGCCGACGCGGTGCCGGACCGGCGGGACGCGGGGCTCGCCCACCGGCTGCGCGACCTGCTGGACGCCCGGGTCACGGCGGGCCTGACCCTGTCCGAGGCGGCGCGGCTGCTCCACGCCCACCCCTCGCACCTGGTGCGGAGCTTCAGCCGGGAGTTCGGCATGCCGCCGCACCGGTACCTGACCACGCGCCGGGTGGACCTGGCGCGCGGGCTGCTGCTGGCCGGTCTGCCGGTGCCGGAGGCGGCGGTGGCCGCCGGGTTCTGCGACCAGTCGCACCTGACCCGCCACTTCCGGCGGGTGGTCGGGGTCGGCCCCGGCCGGTACGCGCGCCGCGGCCGCCCGGGACCCGCCGTCGTCACCCCGTGAACGGTCCCGCCTCCGCCGACGGCCCGGCTTACAGCAGGCGCCTGATGTCGCCACGGGTCCGGTAGAAGTCGCCGCGGGCGGCCACATGGACCTCGGAGACGACGTACCGGGCGCCGGGAACCCGGATGTCCTTGGGGAACTGGACGCGCCAGGCGGGGTCGTAGCCGGGGGAGACGACCCGGACCCGGGTACGGGAGCCCTCCTGGACGCACTCCACGACCACACCGTCCACCGGTGCGCCGGCGGAGACGTGCACCGTCTCCACCTCCTGCGAGGGCGTGACGCGTTCCCACCCGGTGGCCTTGATGTCGGCCGTGCGGGGCAACTGCCCGCCCTCGGCCCGGCGGACCGCGCTCTCGGAGGCGTCGACGCAGGCCAGCGAGCCGTCGGTGGTGACGAGGTAGAGGCGCTGGTCGCGGTACTGCATGGAGTAGGCCGAACCGCACCCGGTGCCCAGCTTCCACAGCCGGGTGCCGTCGGCGGTGAAGCAGTACACGGAGGAGTGGTTGTCGCCGGCGAAGACGTACCGGCCGTCGGGCGGGGCGGCGCAGGAGAACACCGCGGCGTCGCAGCGGTAGCGGGCCCGCACGGTGCCGTCGTCCTTGGCCAGCCGGTAGACCTGGCCCCGGCCGGTGCCGGCGAAGACCTCGTCGGCCTCCTGCCAGCCGAACAGCACCGGCCCCTGGGTGGGAACCGACCACAGGGGCGCGCCGTCGCGGGCCGCGTACCGGGCCACGCCGTGGGAGTCGCCGTGGTACACCCCGTCCTCGTCGCAGCGGACCATCCAGGCGTGGGTGCCGGCGCCCGGGCGGCGCCACTGGAAGTCGTCCTCGTGGTCGACGGTGGTGACACCGCCCTGGGCGTCGGAGACGCCCAGGAGCCCGTCGCGGATGTCCAGCCAGTAGATGTCGACATCGGCGGCTATCTCGTAGGCCACGTGCGGGACCTTGCCGCCCAGGTCGTAGACGCGGCCGTCGTCGCAGTCGGCGTAGATCCAGAAGTCGTCGGCGACGATGCACTTGACGCCGTCGGGAAGACCGAAGCGGCCGGTGACCTCGCCGTCGTGGGTGAGGGTGAACACGTCCCCGTCCTGGTTGCCGACCCAGGCGTGGTCGTCGTCGACGAAGACGCCGAAGGCCGGCGCTCCGGAACGGAACCGCCACAGCACCGGTGCCTGCCGGGCCGTGGAACGGCTGCTGGCGATCTCGCGCCGGGTGACCGGGCGACGCCCGCGCACCCCGCGCACCGCCGGGGCATAGCCCTTCCGGACCTTCTCGCCGACCTTGCGGGCGGCCACCGCCGCGGCCTTCTCGACGCTGGCGTAACCGGTGGTGCGGGTCTGGCCCTTCTCGCCGATCCGGCCGAAGGAGATGGTCACCTCGGTGCCGTGGTGCCGCACCTCGTAGAACTTGTGCGCGCCCGCGCCCTCCTCGGACAGCTCCAGATAGGTGGTCGACTCGGTGGCAACGGGCATGACGGGCCTTTCTCCGGGCGCGAGCAGGGGAGGGCGCCGGGTGTGACCGGCCGTCGTGCGGCCGGTTCCGGCGATGCGGGGAACACCAGGCGCGGGTACTGACAGCCGGTCCCCGGCCGCCGGCAGCGGGCAACCCGGCTTCCCCCGGGTCTGCGGAATTCCGGACGGTCGCCGTGCCGAACGCGCCGGTACGGGTACTCGCGGATCATGAACACATCGGTGGAGGTACTGTCCGAGTCCACCCTCCGGGAAGCCGTCGACCTGCTGGTGAGACTGGTGGAGGCGGCCGGCGCGGTGGTCATCTTCGTGGGCGCGGTCTGGGCGTTCGGCCGTTTCCTGCTGGCGGGGGTGCGCGGGGGCGGGGTGGGCCGCCAGTTCAACAGGATCCGGCTCTCCCTGGGCCGGTTCCTGGCGCTGGGCCTGGAGTTCCAGCTCGCCGGGGACGTACTGCGCACGGCCGTCGCGCCGAGCTTCACCGAGATCGGGCAGCTCGCCGCGATCGCCGCCATCCGTACCGCCCTGAACTTCTTCCTCAGCCGCGAGATCGCGAGCGAGCGGGCCGAACTCGAGCGGGAGCGGCGCGGGGAGAAGGAGGAGGCCGGCGGCTCCCGCGCCGCGGTGCCGTCATGACCACCGCGACGCACTGGGCCGCCCTGGCGGTCACGGCCTCCGGTCTGGTGTCGGCCGCGGTGGTCCTCGTGGCGGGCAGGCGGCTCAGGCCCGCGCTGGCCGTCCTGCTGGACTTCCTGACCGCGGCGGGACTGCTGCGGCTGGCCGGCGACCCGGCCTGGGACACCGTCGCCGCGGCCGCGGCCGTGGTCGCCGTCCGCCAACTGGTCGCCGCGGGCCTGCGCCTGTCCCCGCCGCGCTGAGCGGGCGGGCACGGGCCGCCGGCCCGGTCCGCTCCCCGCCGGCCTACCTGTGGACGACAATGGTGCGCGCGTTCGGGCCGGAACGGGGAGGCGGGTTCTCATGGCGGGGCACCGGTACCACTGGGCGGGGAACGGGCAGCGCGGGCAGGGCGAGGAGGACGAGGAGGGATGGGACCCGCAGTGGTCCGGGGACGGCGGGGCCCGGCTGCGGTTCACCGGCACCGCCCCGGCCGCGGCGCCGGACTCCGCGCGGCCGCCGGTGAGAACCCGCCGGGAAGCCCTGGAGGACGACGTGGTGACCCTGGTCAACCAGGAACGCGCCGAGCGCGGTCTGGTACGGCTGCGCACCGAGGAGCGGCTGCGGCTGTCGTCCCGCGCGCACAGCCGGGACATGGCGGAGCGGGCCTTCTTCGACCACCTCACCCCCGAGGGCGTGAGTCCCGACGAGCGCATGCTGGCGGCCGGTTACCCGTACCCCGCCGCCGAGAACATCGCCGTGCTCGAACCGAACGCCATGGCGGTGGTGGTGGCCTGGATGAACAGTCCCGGGCACCGGGTGAACATCCTCAACCCGCTGTTCCGCGCGATCGGCGTGGGCGTGTTCCAGGCCCCGGGCACACCGGTGGCCTGGTGGACGCAGAACTTCGGGTACCGGTGAGACGGGACGGGACCGCTTCCCTCCGGGCCCCGCGTCACCGCAGGCGGCCCGGGAACCGGGTGTTCGCCGATGGCCACGGGGCACACGGTGTTCACACCGGGTCATCACTCGAAGAGGGGAGAGTCCATGCTGGGCATCGTGGCGGCCGTGCTGTTCTTCATCGCGTTCCTGATCAACGCGGCGGAGCTCTCGACGAACGACGTGTTCTCGTCCACCAACCTCATGCTCCTGGGGCTGGGTCTGCTGGCCCTGCACGTGGCAGGGATCGGAGGCGGCTGGACCGCCCGCGGCCGCAGGCGCTGACGAACGGAGCGGCCGGGCGTGCGGAATCACCGGCGGCCCGCCCGGTTCCCCCTCGGCGTCCGCGAGGACGCGCGCGGGCGGGACGTGCTCGGAGACCAGCCAGGTGCTCGCGGCGGACCGTATGACGGAGGCGAGGCCTGCGGCCCGGCCGTCGCCGGCCCCCGAAGGGCGCGCCCGGCGCCGGACGGGTGATTCCCCGTGCCCGGGCGGGGGCCGCACGGCCGGGAGGTGACAGTGGCGGAGACGGGGGTACCCGGCCGGACATGACGGAACAGAATCCGGACAAGGACGTCGACGACTGGGTCACGGGAGAGGAACCGGCGACCGGCCCGCAGCTGAGCTATCTGCGGACACTCGCCCGGGAGGCGGGGGAGGAGATCCCCGAGGACCTGACGAAGGCCCGGGCGTCGCAGATGATCGACCGCCTCCAGGGAAAGTCCCCCAGGACGGCCGGCCGGGAAGACGGCGGAGACCAGGCCTCCTGACCCCGCCCGTCACCGGCCCGGCCGCTCCGTGCCGTCGCCGGACGGTGACGGTGGCGGTGACGGTGGTGTCATGGCCCAGCGGATCGTCCTGGTCAGGGTCCGGCCCGCCGGGCGTACGGCGGCCTCCTCCACGAGGGGGAGGTACGGCAGCCGCAGCGGCCCGCGGGCCCAGTGGGGGAGCAGGGTCACGGCACCGGCGGCGAGCACGGCGTACGGCGGGCGCGCGGCCCAGGGCAGCGGGGGGCGCAGGAGCAGGAACCGGGCGGCGTCCCGCGCCTGCGCCGTGGCCCGCAGCTCGGGACGGTAGCTCTCCAGCCGGGCGGCGAGCCCTGCCTGGTCGGTGGGCGGATCGGGGATCCCGAGCGCGGCGGCCACCCGGGCGGTGTCCGCGACGTACCCGTCGTAGGCGGCCTCCTCCAGCGGCCGGGCACCGTAGCGCCGGTGGGCGTTCAGGAAGCTGTCGACCTCGGCGGCGTGCACCCAGCCGAGCAGCCGTGGATCGCCGGCCGCGTACTCCTGGCCGTCCGCGGTGCGGCCGCGCACCCGCCGGTGCACCGCCCTGACCCGTTCCACCGCCCGGTGGGCGTCCTCGGCGGTGCCGAAGGTCGTCACCGCCAGGAAGGTGCTGGTGCGCTGGAGCCGGCCCCAGGGATCGCCCCGGTACCCCGAGTGGGCCGCGACCGCGGCCATGGCCAGTGGGTGCAGGGACTGCAGCAGCAGCGCCCGCAGGCCTCCCGCGAACATGGCGGCGTCACCGTGCACCGTCCGGATCGGCCGGTCGGGCCCGAACCACCGGGGACCGGGGGACTCGTGGATACGGACCCGGTTCGCCGGCCCCTCCGGTCCCGCCACCCGGGCGAACAACTCCGCGCCCAGCCGGTGCCGCACCGCCTCCAGACCGGGGACCCCCGGTATACCGGTCGCCATGCCCGCCACTGTACGCCGCGTGCGCGCGGCGCCGGCCGGGCTCAGCCCGGCCGGCGCGTGATCAGGGACCGGTGGGACTCCTGCAGTCCCTCGGGGAGGTCGCCGGGCGCGAACCACCTCGCCTCCAGGATCTCCCAGGGGTCGATCCGGAGGGTGCCGCCGACGAGTTC
The DNA here is from genome assembly GCF_036323805.1 of Streptomyces rubellus. Lineage (NCBI taxonomy): Bacteria > Bacillati > Actinomycetota > Actinomycetes > Kitasatosporales > Streptomycetaceae > Streptomyces > Streptomyces rubellus. The sequence continues at coordinate 8,241 of NZ_JAZDCX010000009.1, read as the reverse complement.
GGCCTCGTAGGCCACCTCCATCCGCAGCCGGTAGCCGCTTCTGAGACGGACGAGCTCGCCGACGCGGACCTCGAGCCCGGTCTCCTCGCGCACCTCGCGCACGACCGTGTCCTGGAAGGTCTCGCCCCGGGCGGCGTACCCCGTCGGGAGACCCCACGGGCGGTCCCGGTGCCACAGGCGGTGTCTGAGGAGGAGCACCCTGCCCTCCGCGTCCCGCACGACGCCGGTGACACCGGCCGTGAACTTGGCGTGCGCGAGCCACTGGAGGCGCCACTGCAGCGGCCCGCCCAGGAGATGCCACAACCGGGCGGCCAGTTCTGTCACGCTGTGTTCCTCCGGACAGGGGGAGCGGGTCCCGGTTCCGGCACGGCGGCCGACCGGTGCCGCGGGGCCGGTCGGCCCACTCGGCGGCTGTCCCGCCGAGGCTACCCGCCTCCGGCACGGAGCACCGGGCCGGCCGCGGAGGTCATCCGCCTCCCGGTACCGGAGGACGGGAGAGAGCGGGACCGGTGTGCCGTACCGGCCGGTCGCGGCGTTCCCCGGCGCTTTCCGGCAGCGGCCGGGCGGCCAGTTCCCGCTGGTGGGGAAGGAGCCGGGAAGGTAGCCGCACCAGGGCTCCTCGGCGTAGGGGCCGCCGGTGAGGCCGTAGGCGTGCGAGCGCGAGCCGCCGCAGACCCGGCGGAACTCGCAGCGTCCGCACCGGCCGCCGAGCCGGTCCGGATCCCGCCTGCCGCCGTGGCGGGCCTCCGGAGCCCCGGCCGGTCCTCCGGAGGGTGCCGGAGGGAGTCAGGTGAGGCGGAGGAGGGCGGTGAGGACGCGCTGGAGGGTGGCCCCGGGATCGGCGGCGGGACCGGGGTGGCGCCAGGCGGTGAAGCCGTCGGGCCGGACGAGGACGGCGCCCTGGGAGGTGATGCCGTGGGGACCGGCCCAGTCGGAGGTGTCGGCGGGGACCAGATCGGCGTGCGCAGCGGTGCCGACGCGGTAGGAGGTGAGCGGCACGGACAGTTCCCGGGAGACGCGGACGGCCGCGTCGTGCCAGGGGGTGCCGGGGTGGCTGAGGAGGACGGGAGCGCGCTCGTAGAGGTCGAGGGTGGAGACCGGCTCCTCCTGCCCGGGGCGGTGGAGCCACAGGTGGGGGGCGCGGGTGCCGGGCTCGCCGGTCAGCTCCAGGGTGTGGGGGAGGACGGGGGCGGCGGGATCGGTGCCGAGGACGGCGCCGTCGGGGTAGCGGTAGCCGAGCGCGGCGGCGAGGATGCCCGCCTGCGGACCCCCGCGCCCGGCGCCCGCCCCGCCGGGGCCGGGACGGCCCGCCGGGGCGGTGGGGGCGGGCTCGGGGACGTAGCCGGGGTGGTGGTGCTCGGCGGCGCGGTCGGAGGCGCGGGCGGCGGTGGCCTGGGCGACGGGGCGGCGTTCGGTGTCGTAGGTGTCCAGCAGGGCGGGGCCGGCCCAGCCGTGGTGGACGGCGGCGATCTTCCAGGCGAGGTTGTGGGCGTCCTGGATGCCGGTGTTGGCGCCGAAGGCGCCGGTGGGGGACATCTCGTGGGCCGCGTCGCCGGCGAGGAAGACGCGGTCGGCGCGGTAGGACAGGGCGACGCGTTCGGCGGCGTGCCAGGGGACCCGGCCGGTGACCGCCACGTCCAGGCCGGGGTCGCCGACGGCGCGGCGGATGTGGTCGGCACAGCGGCTGTCGGTGAAGTCCTCCAGGGTCTCGCCCCGCTCGGGCTGCCAGGGGAGGTGGAAGACCCACCGCTCGCGGTTGTCGACCGGCAGCAGCGTGCCGTCGGCCCCGGGGCCGGTGAGGTAGCACATCAGGAAACGGCGGTCCCCGACGATGCCGGCCAGCGCGCGGGAGCGGAAGGAGACGCTGACGTTGTGGAACAGCTCGCCCGGTCCGCTGTGGCCGATGCCGAGCTGCTCGCGGACCGGGCTGCGGGGGCCGTCGGCAGCCACCAGGTAGTCGGCGCGGACGGTGCCGTGTTCGCCGGTGCGCAGGTCCTTCACGGTGGCGGTGACGCCGTCCGTGGTGGGGACGAAGCTGAGCAGTTCGGTGGAGAACCGCAGGTCTCCGCCGAGTGCCCGGGCGTTTTCCAGCAGGACGGGCTCGAGGTCGTTCTGGCTGCACAGGCACCAGGAGCTGGGGCTGACGCGGGCGAGGCGGCCGTCGGGGTCCATCCGCTGGAACAGCCACCGTCCGGCGGCGGGGTCGGCCAGGACCGGAGTCCGGAGGATGCCGTGGTTGCCGGCCAGCACGGCGGCGGCCCGGCGGACGGCCGGTTCGATTCCGGCGGTGCGGAACACCTCCATGGTACGGACGTTGTTGCCGCGCCCGCGGGGGTGGGCGGAGGTGCCCGGGCGGCGTTCGACCAGGATGTGCCGCACCCCGAGGCGGCCCAGGAAAAGAGAGGCGGACAGGCCCACCAGGGACCCGCCGACGACGAGTACCGGGACCTTCAGATCGGCTTCCGTGTGCATCTGCCCTCCAGCGCATCGCATCGACCCCGGTGCCCGCGCCCGCGGGCACCGCGATGATGCATGCCACCGCCGGCCGGGGCCCGGCGCTGTTTCACCCGGATGAGCCCACCGCCCCGCCGGGTGCCCCGCCGGGGCGGACGAGCTGAGGCCCGGTCACATTCCGCCCCGGGCGTGCGTCTGTCGGGGCGTCACCTGATTGAGTCGCAGGATTTGCGGGGTGGGGGAAGCCGCCACACGATCAGGAATCGTGGTGGGCGTTCCCGTGGTGAGCGGACGCCGGTCTCCTTGCTCCTGGGACCTCGTTCGCCCGGGGCCGGAATCCTTCCCGGGCGAGACGAGAGATGAGAGAGGTGCGCCGGATGACAGCCTCGGGCCGTGTGTCCCCGGTGTCGGGCCGTGTTTCCCAGTCGGTGTTCGACGGCACCCGGCTGCGGGTGGTGCTGCTGCTGGAAGTGGCCGACGAGGACCGGCGGCGTTTCCTGGACGCCTACGAACGGATGTGCCGCCAGGTGGCGTCCACACCGGGGCACATCCAGGACCAGGTGTGCCAGTCGGTGGAGGACCCCTCCCAGTGGCTGATCACCAGCGAGTGGGAGAGCGCCCCGTCGTTCCTGTCCTGGGTGAACAGTGAGGAGCACCTGGAGATGGTCCGTCCGCTGCGCGCCTGTGTGCGCAGTATGCGGTCGCTGCGGTTCGGCGTACTGCGGCAGACCGGCCGCCGCTCCGCCGCCGGCCCGCGGGTGGAGCCCCGCGCGGGGGACACGGCGGTGCGGCACGCGGTGACCTACACCGTCACCCCCGGCAGCGAGTCGAAGGTGGCCGAGATCCTGTCCGGCTACCCGCTGCCGGAGACGGAGGAGGGGGTGGGGCTGTGCGGCACCGCCCTGTTCCTGCACGGCAACCGTGTCGTCCAGACCTTCGAACTGCGGCGGCCGGACGGTGATGTGCTCACCAGTCTGCTCCGGGTGGCCGCCCGGCCCGAGGTACGGGCGGTGGAGGAGGCCCTGGCCCCGTGTCTGGAGCGGGAGCGGGAACTGGGCGAGGTGTCCGCCGCCCGGGTGTTCTTCACCCGGGCGGCACTGCCGGCCGTGCACCACACGGTCTTCGCCCGGCCCGCCCCGCCGCGGGTGCGCAGGCACGCCCTGTGCTACCCGGCCCGGGCCGGCCGCGGGGAGGAGCTGGCCCGGCTGCTGGCCGGACAGGACGGCACGAGCGCCGCCGGTCCCGGCAGTCCGGTGTGCGCCGCCACCGTCTTCCACCGCGACGACCTGGTGGTGCGTCTGGTGGAGGTGGACGGCGAGGCGGACACCGCCCCCGCCGCCGTGACGGGCCTGGCCGGGCCCGAGGCCGCCGCCGAGGCCGAACGCCTGCTCGACACCGAGGCCCTGGGCCTGAGCGGCGGCCCGGCCGCCGAACACTCCCCGGCCGCCGAGAGCCGGCTCCTGCGTCTGCTCGCCCGCTCCGGCATGCGGCTCCTGGCCGACCGCAGAGCCCCCGACCTGTGACCGCCGGACGCCGGCCCCTCTGCCCGCCGGTGCCCGGCCTCCCCCTGTGCCATCCGCCGTTTCCCGCTGCCCTTCCTCACCCACTGGGAGTGATCGATCGTGACCGAGCAACGCCCCCGCATCGTGGCCCTCGACCGGATTCCGCCCAACCGCCGCCGCGGCGGTGACCTACGAGCGCTGCTCACCCCCACCACGGCCGGTGCCACCAGCGGTTTCATGGGACTGGCCACCGTGGAGCCCGGGGACCGGATCGGGGAGCACTACCACCCGTACTCCGAGGAGTTCGTCTACGTCGTCACCGGTGACCTGGAAGTGGACCTGGACGGCGTCCCGCACGCTCTCGGACCGGACCAGGGGGTGTTCATCCCGGCCCACGTGCGGCACCGGTTCCGCAACACCGGCAGTACGCAGGCCCGGCTGGTGTTCCACCTGGGTCCGCTGGCCCCGCGGCCCGAACTCGGCCACGTCGACACCGAGGAGACCCCCGCCGAGCCCGCGGCCGAACCGTCCGGAGTGGTGGCGTGACCCGGTGCGTGGCCGTCACCGGCATCGGTGTGGTGGCTCCGGGCGGGATCGGCGCGGACGCGTTCTGGGAGCTGCTGGCCTCCGGCCGGACCGCCACCCGGCGCATCACCCTGTTCGACCCGGCGGGTCTGCGGTCGCAGATCGCGGCCGAGTGCGATTTCGACCCGCTCGCGCACGGCCTGACCGAGCAGCAGAGCCGAAGCTGCGACCGGTACGTGCAGTTCGCGCTGGTGGCCGCCGCCGAGGCGGTCGCCGACGCCGGACTGGAACCGGCCCGGGAGGACCCGTGGCGGACGGGCGTGTTCCTGGGGACCGCGGTGGGCGGCACCACCCGGCTGGAACACGACTACGTGGCCGTCAGCGACCGGGGCCGGCGCTGGGACGTGGACCACCGCCGGGCCGGGCCCCATCTGCACCGCGCCTTCACCCCCGCCACCCTCGCCTCGGCCGTCGCCGAACAGGCGGGGGCCCGCGGCCCGGTGCAGGCGGTTTCCACCGGCTGCACCTCGGGCCTGGACGCCGTCGGCCACGCCTTCCACGCCATCGCCGAGGGCCGCGCGGACATCTGCCTCGCCGGTGCCTCCGACTCGCCGATCTCGCCGATCTCCATGGCCTGCTTCGACGCGATCAGAGCCACCTCCCCCAACAACGACGATCCCGCGCACGCCTCCCGGCCCTTCGACGCCGACCGGGACGGGTTCGTGATGGGCGAGGGCGGCGCGGTCCTGGTACTGGAGGAGGCCGGGCGCGCCCGGGCCCGCGGCGCCCGGGTGTACGCCGAGATCGCCGGTTACGCCACCTTCGGCAACGCGTACCACATGACCGGCCTGACCCGGGAGGGCCTGGAGATGTCCCGCGCCATCGACACCGCCCTGGCGGCGGCGGGCCTGAACGGCTCGGACGTCGACTACGTCAACGCCCACGGCTCGGGCACCCGGCAGAACGACCGCCACGAGACCGCGGCGGTGAAACGTTCCCTCGGCGCCCACGCCCACCGCACCCCGATGAGCTCCATCAAGTCCATGGTCGGGCACTCCCTGGGCGCCATCGGCTCCATCGAACTCGCCGCCTGCGTGCTCGCCCTGACCCACCAGACGGTCCCCCCGACGGCGAACTACACCACCCCCGACCCCGAGTGCGACCTGGACTACGTGCCCCGCCAGGCCCGCGAGCGGCGGCTGCGCAGTGTGCTGTCGGTCGGCAGCGGCTTCGGCGGCTTCCAGTCCGCCGTCGTCCTCACCCTGCCCCGCGGGAGAACACGGTGACCCCCCGCCGGCCGGCGCGGTGCGCGGTCGTCACCGGCATCGGCGTGGTGGCGCCCGGTGGCATCGGCGCGGAGGCGTTCTGGAAGAACACCGCGGACGGCGCGGTGGCCCTGGAACGGATCACCCGGGAGGGCTGTGCTCACCTGCCGGTGCGGGTGGCCGGCCAGGTGGACGGCTTCGACCCGGAGAGCGTGGTGGAGCCCGCCTTCCTGGTGCAGACCGACCGGTTCACCCACTTCGCGCTGGCCGCGGCCGCCTGGGCGCTGGAGGACGCCCGACTGGCCCCCGCCGACCTCGCCTCCCCCTACGACGCCGGGGTGGCCACCGCCGCCGGATCCGGCGGCGGCGAGTTCGGGCAGCGTGAACTGCAGAAACTGTGGGGGCAGGGCTCCCGCTACGTGGGGCCCTACCAGTCCATCGCCTGGTTCTACGCCGCCAGCACCGGTCAGCTCTCCATCCGCGGCGGCTTCAAGGGTCCCTGTGCGGTGGTGGCCGGCGACGAGACCGGCGGCCTGGAGGCGCTGGCGCACGCCGCCCGCACCGTCGCCCGCGGCACCGCCGCCGTCCTGGCCGGGGCGACCGAGGCCCCCCTGGCCCCGTACTCGATGGTCTGCCAGCTGGGCTACCCCGGGATCAGCACCGAAGCCGATCCCGGCCGTGCCTACCGTCCCTTCACCTCTACGGCCTGCGGCTTCGTCCCCGCCGAGGGCGGCGCCATGCTCGTGGTGGAGGACCGGGAGACCGCGGAGCGGCGCGGTGCCACCGTGCGCGCCGTCCTCGCCGGGCACGCCGCCACCTTCACCGGAGCCGGCCGGTGGGAGGACTCCCGCGCGGGCCTGGCCCGCGCGATCGAGGGCGCGCTGGCCGAGGCCGGCTGCGCCCCGGAGGAGGTCGACGTGGTCTTCGCCGACGCCCTGGGGACCCCGGAGGCGGACCGGGCCGAAGCCGGTGCCCTCGCCGACGCCCTCGGCCCGCATGCCGCGCGGGTACCGGTCACCGCGCCGAAGGCCGGTACCGGCCGGGCCTACTGCGCCGCCTCCGCCCTGGACGCCGCAGCCGCCGTCCTGGCCCTCGAGCACGGCCTCGTTCCCCCCACTCCCAGCGCCGGCGACGTCCACTGCGAGCTGGACCTGGTCACCGGCCGGGCCCGCCCCGCACCCCTGCGCACCGTCCTGGTCCTCAGCCGGGGACTGATGGGCGCCAACGCCGCCCTCGTGCTGCGCCGCCCCGCCGGACCGTCCCGCTGACCCCTCACCCATCCCCTCTGGAAGGAGCCACCCATGACCACCCAGGCAACCGGCCGGGTGACCGTAACGGAACTGGCCGCGCTGATGAAACGGACCGCGGGAGTCACCGTCGACCCCGGTGACCTGGCGGCCCGCGCCGACACCGCCTTCGGCGTCTTCGGACTGGACTCCCTGGGCCTGCTGGGCATCGTCGGCGAACTGGAGAAACGCCACGGCCGGAATCTGCCGGTGAACGCCGAGCGGTGCGAAACCCCCCGGGATTTCCTCGACTGCGTCAACACCGCGCTCGCGGCGGGGGTGTGACATGCCCGGACACACCGAGAACGAGATCACCATCGCCGCGCCGCTGGACCTGGTGTGGGAGATGACCAACGACGTCGAGAACTGGCCCGCCCTGTTCAGCGAGTACGCGTCCGCCGAGATCCTCTCCCGCGACGGCGACACCGTCACCTTCCGGCTGACCATGCATCCGGACGACGACGGCACCGTCTGGAGCTGGGTGTCCGAGCGCACCGCCGACCGCGAGGCCCTCACCGTACGGGCCCGCCGCATCGAGACCGGGCCCTTCGCCCACATGGACATCCACTGGACCTACACCGACACCCCCCGGGGAGTGCGGATGCGGTGGGTGCAGGACTTCGCGATGAAGCCCGACGCCCCCGTCGACGACGCCTGGATGACCGGCAACATCAACCGCAACTCCCGCGTCCAGCTGGCCCTCATCCGGGACCGTATCGAACAGGCCGCCCGTGAACGCCGCACCGCCGCGGCGGCAGGCCGGCCGGGAGAGGGCGCCCTTCCGTGCACCACGCCCTGATCGTCGCCCGGCTGGAACCGGGGACCGCACCCGACGTCGCCAGGATCTTCGCCGCCTCCGACCGGGGAGAGCTGCCCCAACTGGTCGGCGTGACCCGCCGCCGTCTCTTCCACTTCGGTGACGACCTCTACCTGCACCTGATCGAAAGCGACCGGGATCCTGCCCCGGCCATCGCCCGCGCGGCCCGCCATCCCGAGTTCCGCGCCGTCAGCGACCAGCTGTCCTCCTGCGTCAGGCCCTATGACCCGGCCACCTGGCGCGGCCCGAAGGACGCCATGGCGCGGTGCTTCTACCGCTGGGACAACCCCGCCGCCGGCACCTGACCACCCGGTCCCCGGCGCGGCCGGGCCGGGAACCGGGAACAGGGACAGCCGGAGTGGGGGGGGGGGGCGGGGCCCCCCCCCCCCGGG